>CAZSOP010000515.1:0-2979 GCA_964608385.1 uncultured Cytophagia bacterium | reverse complement strand
CGGTGATATTTTCTTGCTGGGCGAAATCAAATTTTTTGCGGTACATAAAAAAGTATGCCGAATCAATCTTATCAACAACAAGGTCGCCGCTGATCAGGGTTTTGCCGTTGGCGTAAATCAGGACATCGTTCAGGTAGAATTTGATCGAATTGTAATCAACGCCGGAAATCGAATCTTCGACGGTAAAATAGAGGCGACAATTGGTCGGCAGGCAAACGCCATTGTCGGCCGGAAAACAGTTTTCAAATGTCGGCGGCGAGACATCGATCCGGTAAAAATGGGCGACCAGGGATTTGGGGCTATCCATAACCACGTTAATGCTGGAATCCGTTCCCGTATGACTTCCGGACCAATGATCGAAGAAATATCCATTCCGGCCTCTAGCCTGTACAGTAACGCTTTCACCTGTGATATAATGCTCTCTTTCCGGAGACAGAAGGAAAATCCCGGCTCCTTCCGGTTCTGAACGACACTGTAATTCCCAGGTGATCAACTCGAATTCGGCTGTGATTATTCTGTCCCTATTCATGATGACCGTGGTTTGGGGTGAGTCTGTGGTTACAATATCGCCACTCCAGCCGGCAAAACGATAGGGATGTTGTGCAAAAGCTGCAAGACTCACATTGGAATCTTCCGCATAGGTATAGTTTCCCGGGGCGGGAGTTGTGTATCCACCGTCCTGAGGGCGAACATCAAGCCGGAGCGAATAGGACACATAGGGTTCCAGAGAAACCGGTTGGGCGGAATCCGGATCTGCAGATGTCAATACCACCAGAAGCAAAGCATCTTCCTGTAGAGTACGGTTGACGAGATAAACCTGCAGGGTATCGCCGGTTATCCAATCAGTATTAAAATTTCCGGCATTTAAATACCAGTATCCGTCTTCATAACCGGCACCAATGGAATTGTGAGTTTGTATCTCATCCGGTCGTGAGACCATATTGGCAGTGAACTCGATAGACCCCTGAGCGGCAACAGAGCCATCGGAATTGTAAATCCGGCCATAGACGGTATGCGGAGTTCCTGCCAGTCCCTTGATAACCAATCCCCCCAAAACACAAGCCATAAAAATTACAGGCCTTCTCATTCATTTCTCCCTGTCACAGACCTTATTTGGTCAGGATCATCTTTTTCGTCTCTCTAAACGCTTCGGCAATCATCGAACAAAAGTATATACCTGAGCTTACTTGCCGGCCGGATATGTCGCGTCCATCCCAGCGTATTCGGTGATGCCCTGCTGATTTTTCTTCATCCACCAGTACCCTGACCAATCTTCCAAGGGTGTCATAGATATAAAGGGTTACATGCACATCACGTGGCAGTGTGTATTCAATATCTGTGGCCGGGTTAAATGGATTGGGATAGTTGGGGAAAATAGCAAACGATTTCACCGCAGACCGGTTATCGGCAACGGATGCGGCAATTTTACCGACAGAATCCATTCCCTCGTTGCTCAACGTAACGCTAAATTTACATAAAGATTCATTTTCAGTGTAAAACTCTACGATCAAAATCTCGCCTGCTTCCCACCCGGAACAAAAGTGCGCCACCTGTATCCACCAATAGGGTAAATCCAAACCGCAACCAAAGCTGTCCTGGGTTAAAATTTCCTGTGGCCGTTTTTCCATATAAGCTTTAAACATCACCTTTTCTGCATCCGCATTTTCGAACTCCAGGGTACCGACGACGAGATGCGGAACATGATGCTGATGATTTTGAGTGTTTTCCTTAACAGCCAAAACCTTTGGCAAAGAGTTTGATTCAAAAATCGTATATGGCCAGTAACTCTCCTTACTGACATTTATATAGTAGGGCATTCCGGAAAAAACGCTAAAATTATTAATAGGAAGCGATTTCGGATGTCCGATAAATCCCTGTTCCCGGGCCGCCCATTGATAGAGCACGGTGGAATGGGGAACATCCATTAGTATCTCTTCAGCGGATTGCAAATCCGAGCGAATGAAAGGCAGGACAAAATGATTAATATTGGTTCTTTCCGTTGTCCTCAACTGAAAAGTGGTATCTATAATCGAACCTGCCAGGGCCCAAACGGTGTCTTTATCCACATTCACGATATAGGGATACCCCGGCGCTATAGAAAAATTATTTATCGGTAATCCTTTGGGGTGACCTACCGTTCCCTGTCCGTTCACATCCCACTTGTATACCACACTGCAAAAGGGAATAGCCTGAGCCAGCTCTTCGGCTGTGCGTATCGGATGTCGGTTATAACGTGTATCCAGGGAGAGAGCAATTTCATTGATATTGGTCGCCTCTGTGGTTGTCAGGGAATAATGATAAATCCCGGCTGTGTTCGAATAGGGCAGCTGCTTGTTGAGCACCAGATCATCCGCCTGGTCGGTTCCCGATGCTGAAAGGACGACGCGGATTGTACCCGATTCTCCATTGCTCACATTTTCCACACTCAGCTGCAGGGTATCCCCTATCGACCAGGGTGACGGGAAATTGCCCACAGCAACCGTCCAATAGCCATTCTCATACGTACAGCCCAGCGAGCTATGAGTCAACACCTCTTGTGGTCTGGAGCTAATAAAGGCGGTGAAAGCGATGCTATGATCTTGTGGTTGGCTCAGATCGCTATTGAAAATTTTGCCCATTGCGGCATGAGGTGTACCGCTAAGGACGCTCGTCGCCTTTTGCAAACGCGATTGTTGCAATACCCCGACGATACGGTAGTAAGTATTTTGCTGATGTGATAAAATGGCTGCCGATTCCGGATCCCGCCACTGTATACCATCTTTAGCCTCATCTTCATCGACAATATTCTGTGCGATTCGATTGCTCAAGCCGGACATGTCCGGTTCAAAGAGAGCAGTGGTATCCCGATACACATCATAAACATTGGTTGTAGAGAGGTCACTCCACTCCAAAAGAATGCTATTATCCACCAAAGAGGCTCTGAGGTCATCGATTTTAAATGGATTTTTCTTTACAAAATAAGCGATTACGGTTTTATCC
>CAZSOP010000514.1:0-2980 GCA_964608385.1 uncultured Cytophagia bacterium | reverse complement strand
TTTCCAGCAGTCTTTATATGTGGGGCCACAACACCCTGATGATAGGCGTGTGCTGAGCCGATTGCGGCGATGTTGACAAGATAGTATTATATCAAAATATAAATATAATCACAATACAAGGCAATAAAATTCGGATTTTTTTTGATGGAAAGCAGGACAAACACCTATTTTTTTCTTATTGTTGATGAACGGCGGTCAGGGTTTGGTCCCCTCCGGCTCTCCCATTCGCATAGATCTTTCGCAACCGGTAATTTTTTGAGCATTTATGATCGACCAATAACGGAGGCCGTCCAATGGCGAATGGGAGGATCCTCCGGGGGCTCCGCACGCTCTCCCGCAATTCTTTTCAATAACCGATGTGATGCGCCACCCAGGCTCTTTGCTTGACAAAATGCAATGCCCTGGGCGGGAGGATCGTGCTACGCTGACATTTAAGGCCGTCAAAGAAAAGAAATCATAGTGATATATAATCCCGCTTTGCCTTTGCAAACCGCGACGACACAGACATCCAAGCGTGACGAAAACGCATTTGTGATTTTACGCTCAAGCAAACGATAATGCCTTTTGCCAGAAGGCAAACAGGCTGTTTTCGATAACGAGATTTCTTTTGCATGTCTCTATTGCGCAAAAGATCCTATTTTTCTCTAGAAAACCACAGACCGCCATGCTGCCGGGGTAAACATCGCTTACTCTATCGCCAAGCCCGGACGGATGCAGCTGTGAGAACGGAATCAGTAGAGCGCGAACAGAAAAAGCGATCACATCTTATTGATGGCGGGCATATGCTTTTTAGCTTTTTTTATAATAAAGACTGTGAAATAGGATCAAAGGAAAACATTGATCCTGTCTAGCCTGTTTCAAATAAAAAAATAGGCGTCAAAGAATTTTCTATAGCGAAAGAGTAAAAGCAAGAGCATATAACTGTCAAAGATTTCATGGATATGATCACTCAGCGCCCGCTATAAAGGGTGAGTGCGAATTTGATAGAATAATGGCAGTATCATTTTCCCATACAAGCGTTATCACATACTATCTCACGATTCCCATACCGATAAAAAATCCCGGAATGACCAACATGACAGAAACAATAAAAAAAATGGATACTAAGGTCTGTTTTGAGATTTGAAGATTCGGGTTGCGAGAATGGATATAGTGAGCAAGCTCATCGTAATATCCTAATCCGATGAAACCGATCATAGCGAACAGCCATGCGAAAAGGGCTCGAGTCGGGTTGAAATCCCCGAACAAATACACATAAGGCTTTCCCAATACATCAAAGATACTAAATGAAACGGTCATCAGACCTAATGCCAGAATTTGAAATCTCACCCTTTTCTTATACTTTTCCAGTTTTTTTTTCGAGCCTTTGGCATCATATCGAGCGCGCTTGTTCGCCAACTCTTCAAAAAAAAGAGCAAAGATCAAGCCCAACAAAAGCGCACAGATATTACCGATCGTAAAATGCATACTATTCCTTTTTGAAAACATAAAAAAGAGAAGCAGAACCTGTAGGAACTAATGACACAGGCTGTGAGATACCATATTCAATAAAACCACTGCTATTCCGAAAGCCTATACCTTCTTGTATGGTAAAAACAAACCATTGTGGTTGAACACCCACATTAATACCGCCAGCTACCCCACTGTTTGAAAAAGTGATTGAATGGGCTGCGCCAAATCCGCCTGCAATACCGATGTAAGGGGATACTTTTCCCCCTGTGTCAACCATATATCCAAGGGTTATTCCAGCTCCAGTTGCAATTGTAAAATTGTTATCAATATAATAATTATCACCCAAACCATAGCCCTTTTCAAAATAAGAATTGGCGAAATAAGTGGCAAAGCCATCAGGTGTTAAATTTTTTGATACCCCGGTATCATCCCGCTTATTGAGCGAGTATCCATCACACAAATATTCTGGAGATCTCGCCCGACTAAATGCATCAATAAACGGATCAATGATAATGGAAAGAATGTTTTCAACTGAAAATTCGTCCATGCTAAGCGAATCATTATCCCCAGACTGCAATCCAAGAGGATCAACATAGCGCAGTGGGCTATTACTACAATAAACATATGGAGAAGGGAACTCCGCCAACGGATCCACACTAATAAACCGCCCGATGCTCGGATCACCCCGCAAAAAACGCGGGATTTCCACGAGCGTCAATAGTCTCTTGCGCCAAAACAGTTGAGATTGTCATACGAGTATTCCATGTTTTCAGTGGCCTGGTCTTTGTACTTGTACACCACCTTTTTCAGATTGCCTACGTCGTCATAGTCCGTACTACCGGTAGAGTTGAAATAATATTAGTTGGTAGAGCCTTCCTTATAATCCCTGCGCTTGAACCATCCGCGGTTAGAGTCGTATTGATTGATCTCTTTGACGTCATTGGCATGCGAGGTGGTATCGGGACGTCCCATTTCATCATCGGCAAAAGAGACCAATGGATCGACGTGATAGCTGATTTCGAGATAGGGGCGTTTGCTGGTGTCGGTGGTGTGACGTTCACACGTTTTTTGGATACACGCACGTAACCGATGTTCATTGATCAGTTAGTAGTCTTTAGATCATCAAACCCTCCATTTCTTTTTGAATAAACAAGATCCCAACCCTTTTTTTTATAGAGCTCTTTTGCCAATTCTGTAACTATCTCAAAATATCTCTCTTGGCTATTCCCAGCTTTGGCTAGTATTTTTTTTTGTGCCCGATATTTCTCTTCAAGTAACTCGCTTGTATACATGATTTTCACCTATTTTTCTGTAAATAATTCCAAAGGAGTTATAATCTCCGGAACGAATAAATTCAAACGATTATTTAGTATTCTTATATGTTGTTTTTTGTTTGCATTAGCAAGATGGTTGCAATTCCATGTCAGTAAAAAATCAATTTTATAGAAAGAAACATAGGCCAAATGTAATGCATCTCCAAGTTCATCCCTGGGCATTAAAGTATTTTCTAAATAAACTGCGACAATAT
>CAZSOP010000513.1:0-3010 GCA_964608385.1 uncultured Cytophagia bacterium | reverse complement strand
GCGTTTCTTGGCGTTTTCTCAGCGGTTAAAAAAGTACTCATTATTCGGAAGAACCGCGCAAAGCCGTATAACTATTTGTTATTGCTTTTCTCGTCGTCCTCTTTCCCGGTTTCAGTTTCGATGTGATCAAGCCCCTGGAGAGAGTTCCATCCCTGGCCGCCCTCTTTTTTTGTTTTTATTCAACGCTTTTTTTTACCGCCTTACCCGGAGAGCGCCTGTTTCGTGCTGTTTACCATGCCTGCTGCAGAAAGGTCTTGGCAAAACCCGTTATGTGACGGCGCTTGTCCTTTCATCTCTCTTTTATGGTACAAGTTTTATCCATGACGTTTGTCTGTTCAGTGTTTCATCTGATTGTGTTAATTCGGGAAACCATATTGGCTCGCAGAAAGATTTTATCGAGAGTTTATGAAAATTCTTCACAAACGCAACCCGACCGATTTTTAGGTATAACTCTAAATAAAATATGATATTAAAACGGTTATGAAGGCTGGCATGTTTTTTGTAATAAAACTTTGTAATATTTAAACAAAAAAATGGTACAATGACCTGTAAAGAGCAAGCAGAAAATCAACGGCTATTTTTAATCTAAATAATTGTTTTTATATAGTTTGCTATTAAATATTCCTTCAGAATAGAACGATGATAAATCATGAATAGGAAAACGACCATGTTACCCAAAGTACTCGTTCTCGATGAGAATATCTGTGATAAACTTGCCAGTCGTCTTTTTGATCTGGGATGTCATGTCCGAACCTGTTCTTCAATGTCCAGTGCTCTTTTTAAGCTTCAACATGAATCATTAAAGGCGGTATTTTTTTGTTGCAATCGTAAAGACATTGATTCCGTCGAATTGTTATTGAATATTCGCGATATTAACCGGCATATTCCCCTTGTTTTGGTCGATTGTCCGACTAAAAGACGTGAACATCAATGGGTTTTAAATCAACCAGCCACTTTTTCCCTCAACACCAGTCGTCTTTCGACAAATAGATTGAGAAAGATTTTGTTCCAAATTACCGGGAGTTGAACGATTCGGGTGTTCCCATTGTTTACATTTCATTTGTGAATTTTTCCCGCCTGTACTAAAATTTCACAGCTATGCGGATAAAATTGTTTTTTCTTTTTATGCGACATTATCGCAAACAAATAAATATCAATATCTTAAAGGTTTTTATTTTTGCCTGGCATACTTGTTGTATTTATAAGAACTGATTAATTAAGACTATGACAAATCGTGATGAGGAGGTCATTTATGTTAAGAAGTGTTAAAGATCTTCAAGGTTATAAAATTTTAGCTACGGATGGTGAAATCGGTCGCGTCCATGAATTTTACTTTGACGATGAAAACTGGGTGATCCGTTATATGATTCTGGATACCGGTAAATGGTTACCCGGACGACGGGTTTTAGTATCACCGGTGGCCCTGGGTCAGCCGGATTGGTCTTGCAAGCTTTTACCGGTGGTTTTATCCGGGGAGCAGATTGAAAACAGCCCGCCTATTTCGGAGGATGAACCGGTATCCCGGCAACATGAAATCGATTTAATCAAGTATTACGACTGGCCGACCTATTGGCCGGTTAGTCCGATCGGAGCTCCTCCTGAAGGTGTTATGGGAAAAGCTGCTGACGAGGTGGAAACAAAAGAGGACAAAGGCGATCCACACCTGCGAAGCACTCGTGAGGTGAGCGGATATCATATCGAAGCATCGGACGGCGAAATCGGACATGTTGAGGATTTTATTGTGGATGATGACAATTGGATCATACGCTATCTCGTTATTGATACGCGTAATATTCTTCCCGGTAAAAAAGTGATTATCTCGCCACAGTGGGTTAAAAAAGTAAATTGGGAAGAGTCACATGTTCAAATCCTGTTATCTCAGGAAAGCGTCAAAAAAAGTCCTGAATATGATCCTTCCCAGCCGGTTAACAGGGAGTATGAAGAAAATTTATATGATTATTACGGCCGGCCCAAGTATTGGGTTTAAGCAATCATGATGAAATAAAAAAATCGAGAGAAAATAAAATGAGTGATCGAGAACAGGAATTACGCCAGTTGCAAATAGAGATTGAAAAGCTTGAAAAGCAAATGCAGGAGCTCACGCTTGAGGCAAAAAAAGCACAGCTTGAAAACAAAAGCAAGGTCGATGAGCATATCAAGAATCTCGAAAAAAATCTGGATTCCCTAAAGCAGAATTATGATGATCTTAAGGAAAGCGGTCAATCGGCCTGGACCGAATTAAAATCCGGTGTGGAAAAAGCCGGAACGGATTTAAGCAATTCCATATCCGATGCACTTTCGAAACTGAGATCGTAAATATTCAGAGGGAAAACCAATGAAGAAGCAAAATACTCTTGCGGCGATGCTTTTTATTCTGTCCGTTTTTATTGCCACGCACTCCGGCTGGACACAATATTTCGGCCGCAACAAGGTTCAATACGAGGATTTTGACTTTAAGGTGATCTCTACGGAAAAATTTAATGTCTATTTCTATCCTTCGGAAAAGGAATTGGCCTTCGATTCGACCATTTTGCTGGAGAGATGGCTGGAGCGCCTGGAAGAGGTGTTTAAAGTCACATTGAGCGACAGACAACCGGTTATTCTTTACGCCAATCATGCTGATTTTCAGCAGACAAACGTCATCAGCGGCCTTATCCCCCAGGGTGTCGGCGGTGTTACTGAAGGTATGAAACGCCGTATGGTTATACCCCTTACCGGTTTTTACAGAGAAAACGATCATGTTTTGGGACACGAGTTGGTACACGCCTTTCATTATGATATTATGAAACGAGCAAAAGGCGATTTACGCATCGCCAACCAGCTGCCAACATGGTTTATCGAAGGTATGGCTGAATATCTGACGTTGGGACACCATGCGCCTCTGACTTCTATGTGGCTGCGAGATGCCGTGCTCAACGACGATGTCCCCACTTTTGAAGAGGTCATGAGGAATCCAAAATATTTCCCTTATCAGATCGGAAGAGCACACGTCTGAACTCCAGTCACGTGA
>CAZSOP010000512.1:0-3019 GCA_964608385.1 uncultured Cytophagia bacterium | reverse complement strand
CACTTTTTTAGGGCGGTTTTAATACACCAAATCGACGGCAAGTCCATATGATAGGTCGGCTCATCCATGATAATCAGCGCCGGCTCCCGTAAAAGTCCCTCTGCCGGCATGAGCTTGCGCACCCGGCCCGGCGTCGGCAAAGCCGACTGTATTAAAAAGTATCGAGCTGGTTTTTTAGCTTAAAGGCATACTTTTCCGTTGCAGCCAGTCAGTCAATAAAGGCGGAGGGTCATCCGTGTGCTGTTCGCAATAAGATGAAGAATCCGCTGATACTGCACCCGAAACGGAAGAAAGGATTCCACCTATCATCTTTAAAAGCGTGGTTTTACCACTGCCATTTGCACCGACAACGCCGGCCCAGCCACCGTGCAATCGGAAAGAGGTCGACTCGTATACAGGTATGGGATTGTTTTCGTAGGAAAATGAGAGATTCTGTATGTCTATAAATGATTGCATGATCTCCTCCGTTATAATAATTCAATAATTTGACGAATGATATATAACGCAAGAATCTCATGACAACCTCGATGGATTTGGTTAATAAAAGCTTTTATATACCTAAAAATAAACTATTCGAATTTGACAATCAAAAGCTATTTGAGTATCCAAAACCAAAAGTTATCATGCAAGCTGGATCATTTAAATTCTATAAAACAAACCGCAAAGAAACCAAAGACCTCGAAGGAAAAATATGGACAACGATTATTTTCTTGCTTTTTTTCGCGTGCCTTGGCGCTCTGCGGTTTTGGACAATCATCTCACAGAGAGAACCTGGGGTTGGTCATCTCTAATAAAAATCAAGCATTAAATCTTACAAATCTATATCACAATCGGGGCTGCAGCAGTGGTCGGTTCGGAAATAGCCATCTGCGCAACCCCAAAATTGATTTTTAAAAAAAGTAATAAGCTCCGAGCAACAATCTCAGGTTATTGACAAATTCGGCGTCTTCAACTTTACCCTGATTATCCGGCGTTCCATAGCTTGCGGCAGTATATTCGCATTCCAGTGCAAATCTGGTTTTACCGGAATTCCACATAACTCGGGGTGCGACGCGATAAATCATATCGATATTGAATCCTCTGCCCCAGGCGTTGATGATATCTTTATCGGTTCCAAGATTTTTGGTCATGGCGGCAAAACATCCCCAGCCCATCTTTTTACCACCTGAAATATCGGTCCACACGGAATAGACATTTGTGGGCATATAGGTCTCCCCGCCGCTCTCTTGATCAACGGATTCAACGGCATAGCCGCCGAGCATGAGCTGGTCGGTTAAATTTTGGCCATACACACCTTCAAACTTGAGGGTCAATGCCGGTAAATTAAAACGGGCATATCCGAGAAAAGAGAGTCCACTGACGGTTTCGGTGGTTTTATAACCCATCGGGGTGCTCAATCGCGGGGTCAGCGCCTTCCAATCAGTGCCAACGCCGAACAATGCTGTTTCCTGTTTAAGCTGTAATTGCAGGTGCATATTGGGAACGACGGCATTGCGCAAATAAACAGAGCCGCCACCGGCAGGACCTGTGCTGGTAAAGTCGCGCTGAGACATGGCCGCGGCAATGAGGTTCAGGTTACCCGTTGAATGAGTCAAACGCACCTGAGGATTACGCGAAAAGGGTTGAAACGGTGATCCTGTGTTAAAAGAAACCGTACCGGGAAAACAGTCAGTAACAAACATGGGATGCCAGTATTGACCGATCAACAGTGTATTCTTTTCCCATTTCATGGTAAAAAAGGCATGGCGCAGGCGAAAGCCATTGACATCGCTGTTTGAATGGCCAAAAAAGGCGCCTTCGATAACACCGCCGGTTTTTGCACCAAAGGCATCCGGGCCGGTAATGGCACCCTTGAGACGCGTTTGAATAGCGAGCATGTTAAAATTGGCTTTGGCATGAATATCATCTCCATCCGGATCCTCGAGCGGTCCGACAGGATAGAGCAGAAAATGTCCTTCGCGTGCAGCAACAGTCTGTCGCGTATCGAACATGACATCGGTCTTGACAAAACCGCTGAACTTGATACCAAAATCAGGGCTTTCTGTCTGTCCGCTCGAAACAGCAGCAAAGCATAGTGTGGTCACAAACAAGACAAGAATAATTCGTTTCACTTTTTCCTCCCAAATCTATTCGACTAAAAATGTTTTTGGAGGCTGAACCAGTAGAGCCTGTCTTATCGATAGCAAACATCAGGACTTGCATAGATGACGACAGACTCGATGATTCCAAACGACCGGGTTATAAAACCTCCGCTGTATGCGCTAGACATTATGTACCTTTTCAGCCAGAAAAACCTGAATCTCTTCCGGTGTTTTTGATTTGCTGAGCAACGATACCACCACATTGGTAATAATGGCCAGAGGTGCACCCAGCCAGGCAAAATACCAGGCATTCAAATAATAATTTATCTGTCCCTGCCAGGGCAGCTGACCGCCGTATTTACCGACAATAAAATAGACCAGAGCGATCAGTGCAACCGCGGATCCGACCAAGAGGCCTGCCCAGGCGCCTTTTCGATTCGAACCGCCCCACCAGATTCCCAGCAGAAAGAGCGGGAAAATAGTACAGCCGGCGAGCGAAAAAGCAATGGCGACCAGCTGAGCGATCAACCCCAGTTTTAAAAGAGCGACAATGGCCACTGAAGCGGCCATAATAATGGTTCCGATACGCGCCATAAGCATTTGTGTACGTTCCGTTGCGTTCGGGTTGATGGTTCTGTAATAGAGATCATGGGAAAAGGCTGATGCGCCGGCAACCAACAGGCCAGAAACGGTAGAAAAGGCGGCGGAAATGGCTCCGGCAGCCAATAAACCGACAATCAGCGGAAAAACGGCACCGAGCTGAGCGGTATAGACGACGATAGCGTCCTTGGCCAGAACACCGACCTCGGGATTCGATGAAAGGATTTTGCCAAACACGGAATAAACCGGTGCACTCCAATAGAGCAAACAAATAAAGAAAAGACCCCAGACCAACGTTCTCGATGTACTGATCAGCCGTCTCCGCAAGAAGATCGACG
>CAZSOP010000511.1:0-3024 GCA_964608385.1 uncultured Cytophagia bacterium | reverse complement strand
GCCCAGTCCCTGTTTCTCGGCCAGCGTTTCAATATCCGGAACCGTATCTGCGGGGCAATATCCCTGCAGATAGAGTATATTTTCGCTGCCGTCCATGCTGGCGGCAACAGCATTGAATTCGAGGGTTTTCAACAGGCTCTGCCGGTAATCGAGCAGAACGTCCCGCGCATAATTCATTTCCGCAAAAGAATCATCGATCAGTTGAATTTCACTCTTTAAGCGGCTCATTTCCTTCACCAGGGAAGCATATTCGATCTCGGGGATCGGATCTTCCTTTGCATCCACCCGTTCATCCGGTGATTGAGAAATGAGCATAAAATAGACCAGATTCTGTTCTTCACACACGACCTGTACCATAATATCGTCTTTAATGGCCTCAAAGACCGTTTTGTCCAGGGTGTAAAAACGGCAATAAAGATTGGCATCCTCCAGGGCTTGCAACGAGGTATAGGACACCTCGCCCCAGCGTTCGTACCAGCGATACTGTTCAGCGAGCTTTTCCAGGTCTCTGCTCAAGTGGTCTTTTTTATCCGCCAAATCCAGCAGGCGGGTCATGACCTCCTGTGGATCCAGTTTCTCAGGCGCTGTATCCGTTTCTCCTTCAACCGGTAAAATCGTCAATGCCTTGTCCAGCCTTTCGATTTCGGCTTCTGTTGCCTGAATATCCCCCGAATGTGGCCGTTCGATTAACTGGGGATGCAGCACGCCCAGCTCGCGTAACTGTTCCAGAGTCGCCTGCCGGTATTTCGAATCGGTCAACAAGGTGATTTTTTTCATCTTGACAATCATGGCAAGGCGTTCTCCTGTTTCTTTTTCTCGATTTTTGCTTTGGCGATTTTGCCCCGCACCACCTCTGCGGTTTGTTGATCAGCGAGAAAGATCTGAATCACCCGGATATTTTCCCTGGCTTCCGGAATCTTGACCTCTTCAAAAAGTTTGATACGTTGAATGGTGACACGCAATTCGTCCCGGATGATTTCCTGTTGTTTTTTTGCGACCTGCAAAAAGGCCCGTCTATTCATTTGTTCTCTGACAACCTCGAGGCCGTTGTCCACCCAGACAGGCGTGGTAAAAAGATCCACCTCGGATTCCTCAAAGACCACATCCTCAAAAATCGGAATTTCGATGCCTGCGATATTACCCTCGGAGGTTTTGATTTCGCTGATGCTGATCATGTCATCCAGAGCCACATCCTCGGCAAACACATCTGCCCAGGCTGCTACCTGCCGGTCGGTTTTTTCCATCTCTGATTCGACCCGCTCAATTTCGGTCTGGATCTTGGCAATTTCGACCAAAAGCTGTTTTTTCTTCAATTCCAGGGTCGGCAAATAACGTGTAAATCGCCTGAGATTATCTTTTTGTCGTTTTAGTTCATTTTTGGTCAGTTTTACTTTTGCCATACCGATTCACCTCTTTCATTCCTCAGATTTTTTCGGCCAGAATTCCTTGATCAATTCAGATCGGAGTCCGGACTGCTCAGGGGTGAAACATTCTGCCAGAATTTCCCAGCCTTTATCGAGAGCTTCTTCCAGCGATATATTTACCTTGAGATCCATCATTTGGGCCTCGAACATTTTTCCGTATTTCAGCAATTTTTGGTCCCAGGAACTCATTTGAAATCCCATGGCCCGTTTTTCTTCGGATTCGAGATATTGGGCATAAAGCTGAATCATGCCGTCCATGATGGCACGGTGATCTTTGCGCGTTTTGTCGTTGACCAGCTGTTTCAGACGGCTCAGGGAGCCAAAGGGTTCGATACGGCCGTTGCGAAGATAAAACTGTCCTTCTGTGATATATCCGGTATTGTCCGGCACCGGATGGGTCACATCATCACCGGGCATGGTGGTGGCTGCCAGAATGGTGATCGACCCGGCGCCTTCAAAATCGACTGCCTTTTCATAACGTTTGGCCAGCTGGCTATAAAGATCGCCGGGATAACCGCGGTTCGAGGGAACCTGTTCCATGGTGATAGCGACTTCTTTGAGGGCATCGGCAAAATTGGTCATATCGGTCAGCAATACCAGCACGCTCTTGCCATTCAGTGCGAATTTTTCGGCAACGGCCAGGGCGAGATCCGGCACCATCAGACCCTCCACCACCGGTTCCGAGGCGGTGTTGACGAAAAGGATCGAACGGTTGAGAGCGCCTCCTTCTTCGAGGGTGTTTTTGAAATACATATACTCGTCGAATTTCAAACCGATTCCGCCCAGAATGATCATATCGACTTCTGCCTGCATGGCGATACGCGCCAGCAGGGCATTATAGGGTTCGCCGGATACCGAAAAAATCGGCAATTTCTGAGAGGCGACCAGCGAATTGAAAACGTCGATCATGGGGATATTGGTTCGGATCATGCGACGGGGAATAATACGTTTCGACGGATTGACAGATGGACCGGCGATTTGAATCACATTCTCATCGATAGATGGACCGTTATCGCGCGGAATGCCACTGCCGTTAAACACCCGGCCCAGCATATTTTCGGAAAACGAAACCTGCATGGGATGCCCCAAAAAGCGCACCTCATCCTGTGTTGAAATGCCACGGCTGCCGGCAAATACCTGCAAGGACACCAGATCATCTTCGAGTTTGATAACCTGGGCCAGGGATTTGCCGCGCGACGTGGTAATTTCAGCCAGTTCTTCGTAAGCGATATTTTCCGCTCTGACAGAGATCACATTGCCAGAAACAGACAAAACCTTATCATATACTTTTTTCATTTTCGGCTACCATTTTTATTGTGTCGTCAATCTTTTTTTCCTGATTTTTAAAATCCTCTGAATCCATGGCAATATAATTCCAGTCGATAAATTTCTGACGCAGATCATAAAAAAAGTTACGTGCGCCTTCTTTATCGTCAAAGTGAAAATGGGTTTTCAGGATGTTGTGAATTTTTTCCGAGACATATTTTTGCCGTTCCGGAGAGCACGCCGCATCGACCGGATCAAAGGCATTTTGTTGCAGGTAAACGCCGTCCAGGAATTCGGATTTTAAATAAACGACAAAGTCATCAAGAGAGGTTCC
>CAZSOP010000510.1:0-3041 GCA_964608385.1 uncultured Cytophagia bacterium | reverse complement strand
CTTGCCAAAAAACTGGAATCGATATCCAACAAAATGGTTGTACCCGTTTTTTATATGGTTTCGGAAGATCATGACTTTGATGAGGTGCGCTGGACCGCTATCATCGACAGAAAAAATCAATACAAAAAAATCATCTATGCTGAAAATTTCCATCCCGACCGACAGCCGGTATCAAATATAATTCTAGACAATAGCATTGAAAAAACCATCGAATCACTGGACAATCAAATCATGGATACCGAGTTTAAACACGATATCCTGAAAAACCTTAAAAGCCGATACCGGAAAGGACACTCCTTTTCACATGCGTTTGCCTGCTGGTTCGCACATTTGCTCTCCGATCACGGGGTTGTTCTGCTCGACGCCTCGGACCCACGACTAAAATCCCTTGCATTACCGATTTTCGAACGCGAGTTGCGGAAGGAGATCACCTTTCACGCCATTTCGCGGAGCAACGAACGTCTGCAACAAAAAGGATATCATCAGCAGCTCGATATCATGGAAAAACGCCCGGCGGTATTTTTACTGCAACAGGGACGTCATGGTCTCGAATACAGAGACGGCAACCTGGTGGAATTGTCTCAGATGAAATCATTCGATATTGAAGAATTGCTCGACCAGCCGCAAAACCTCAGCCCCAAAGCAGCCCTGCGGCCTATTGTACAGGATTATTTGTTACCAACAATCGCTTATGTCGCTGGTCCGGGAGAAATTGCCTACTGGGCTCAGTTAAAAAATGTCTACCGGGAATTTGAAATTCACATGCCTGTGGTCTTCCCAAGAGCTGACTTTACCCTTCTCGAAACCAAAACCCTGAAGCATTTACAACGCTTCGGAATCGAGCCTTCCTCCTTTATAAAGGATTCGCAACACATCCGGCAATCCAGCCTGGAAAACCTGGTTCCGGAACAGTTCAAACAAACCATAGAAAAAACACAAACACACCTGGAAGGCGATTTAAAAACCCTGGCCAATATCGTAAAGGAAACCGACCCCACCCTGCAATCGGTCATCGACAAGGCCGGCAGAACAATAAAAAATCAAATCAATTTGATAGAAACCAAAGTGCAAAATGCTATTGCCAACAGAGAAAAAATCACCAAACAACAACACGCGTCACTACAGCAAAATCTGCTGCCGGACGGGGAGTTGCAGGAACGCAAGATAAGCGCCGTGCAATATCTGTGCAAATACGGACGCCGTTGGATCGAAAAAATATACGACCATATTGATCTCGACACCTTTACCCATAAATTTGTGGAGCTTGACTTTGATGAATGATACGCTTGATGTTCTGGCATTCGGAGCGCATCCGGATGATGTGGAAATTATGTGTGCGGGAACCCTGGTGAAACTCGCTCAGGAAGGATATAAAGTGGGAATGATTTCCCTGACCGGCGGTGAATCCGGAAGCCGGGGCACTCCGCAGGATCGAAAAAAAGAATTCACCACAGCAACTGCAATCATGTCTTTAAAAACAGGTGACATTCTAGACATACCGGACGGACAGGTACGCGTTTCAGAAGCAAACAAAATCAAGGTAATCAAAAAACTTCGTCAATACCGCCCAAAAATCGTTATGGCACCCCATTGGGAAACCCGGCATCCGGACCATTCGCAATGCTCCTATCTGATCCGCCAGGCGGTTTTTGCTTCCGGCCTGAAAAATCTGAATACCGGTCAACAGCACTACCGGCCGAAAAATTTGTTCTACTATATGGAGTTATATGATTTTACCCCCTCCTTTATCATCGATATTTCCGAAACCTTTGAGATCAAATTGCAGGCGATTCGGGCACATCAATCTCAATTTTATAATCCCAACGAAAACAACAAGGAACAGGAACAAACCTTTATCAGCAGCCCCGAGTTCTTCGACTATATCCGGATACGGGCACAATACTGGGGACATAAAATGGGCGTGGCCTATGGAGAGCCCTTTTATGTCCGGGAACCGGTCGGGTTGCAAAAAGCCGGAGATTTGTTGCACATAAAAACATTCTGGCGCTAGATTATCGCAACAAACCAATGGTGAACACAATAGCCTGGTCATCGTAATCGTTGAGAGCAAAGGTGTAATCAACATTCAGCATAATCTGAAAATTCCAGGTGCGAAACAACCGCAATCCGGCATTGGCCAACAATTCGAATCCATCACCCTTTTTTTCTTCTTCCATATCGTCGTCATGTACATCAAACCGGGAAGATTCCTCACTGTGAGAGACCCAGTGAAAACCAAACCCAAGCCCGGCATAGGGACAAATATCCGTTTTACTGAAAAGATATGAACCAAACACATTGGCGGCAAATCCCTTACGGCCCGCCAACTGGGTTCCGGCAACAAAGTGATCCATCTCATAAAGCCAGCGAAAATCAAGGGTAAGGGATTTGTCAACATCATCGTATCCATTTTGAGGATAAAGGTAACCAAATGAAAAGCCCTTCATGTCCCTCGTTGTCCGGCGAGCCGGAAGTGATGATTCCTTTTCGGTGATGGTACCCACTTTGGCGGTTTGTTCAATCGGCTTTTGTAGAACAACAGACTCGGCAACGCGCTTCATCACCGTTTCCAAATCTTCAACCGACAAAGAAGTTGTATTATCCACAATCAACGATTTTTCTTTTTCGACATCAACAAGCATATACTGGACAATGATTTTGCTGCCAAGACGGCTCAGACCGCAAACGACAACATGATCAGCTTCCACCTGTTTGCCCGCGGCTGCAGCGCAAGCGATTTCCGTGCACGGCTCGTTTTTAACCAACTCTTTTACCTTGCCTTCTCCAATGACAGCATATTTATCGGACTTTACGATTTCCTGTCTAAAGAGGGATTCGGCCGTCAGCGTGGACGCTTCGTCGATACCAACCATGTAAAAAGGAAGGATTGCCAGCTGCAACTTTGCCCTCGAACCTGTTTGTGCCTCCACAATCGTGGTTAAGGACACGGCAATAAACAATACACATACACCTTTGAAGATACGCATCGGTTCTCCTCAATTCAATTAAACACCAGCACCAATGTTGCAATAATTTTATTA
>CAZSOP010000509.1:0-3045 GCA_964608385.1 uncultured Cytophagia bacterium | reverse complement strand
GTGATCACATCGATGATAACCTTGTCGGAGCGGCCATATTCGGATAAATTAATCGTGGCGTCGACATCTTGAACAGTTTGCGCCAATTCACGCGCTACGTCCTGCTGATAGGAATCCTGGACAATTTGAGTGACAATTTTCAAATTCCCCGGCGGCACTTTGTAGGGTAAGTCACACCCCGGGGCGAGTATAAACCCCTTTTGCCCGCCCATATCCATCGTTTCAATCGTATGTCTGCGCACATCCTCCTCTGTACCCATAAGGAGCACAACGGTTAATTTCAAGTTACCGCCAAAGGAGATATCATATTGTTGACAGATATCCCTGACATAATCGAGGGAAATATTCTCATCCACGGATATATTATCCGGTCCGGTTTCGCACATGGCCTCGACATTCTTTTGCGCATCGCCGCAGACAAAAAAGGACGATAACGCCTTTTTGGATCGAATATGGTCAAAAAATGCGGTTGCCGAGGGCGTAATGAATTCCCGAAAGGCGTCCGGACCGATCTGGCTTGTCATGGGATCCACCAGAGACATCACATCACATCCATGATTAAGATAGATATCCGCCACCGCAATACAGATATCATTACAGTACTGCAGCAGGTTTTTCACCTCATCGGGTTTATCGTACATATCCATAAAAATATCGGTCCCCCGCAAATGCAGAGCCAGGGTAAAGGGCCCGGTGACCAGGGCATAGATTCCGACATCCAGATCTTTTTCTTTCAGAGCCTTTAAAACTTTAATCACCTCGGGAATACGTCCGCTTTTTTCCGTTATTTTTGGAAGATCCTGCAGTTTTTTTTCGGATAAAAGATGACTGGTCACAGCAGGCGGGTTTTCTTTTGCCCATTGCAATTCACAACCCAGGGCTTCGGCTTCAATGGAGAGGTCAAAGTTTACAGGTATGCCATCGGGATCATACTCTTCAATGGCTTTCAGAGTCCCCCTGGTCATCAATTCACCAGATTTCAAATAGCTTTCCGCATCCTCATCGATCAGCGCCCCGCCGTGACATCCGACAAATGGCACCCATGGCAAACGTTCCGTCTCTTTACCCTTGATCGCATCCAGTAAAAGTTTTTTACCCATTGTCTGTCCTTTCAATTATCTGAAATTCAAAAAATCTTCATCTTTGCTATATTTGTTTAAAGTGACAATTTTGCATGAAAAAATCAATGCAATTTTTGTGACTTGCAAATGATTCACGAAAAGTGTATTTTAAAAGCCCTAAAACAGGTGCATGGATAAACCAAACCATGAAAAATATGGTCAAAACTGCTGTCATTTTTCTATTATTCCCGCTTTTGTTGCTTGCCCGTGATTTTTCGGTTCTGGACGAAATTGAGTTTAGCGGAAATAAAACCTTTACCGATGAACAATTAAAAGATAAATTGTCTCAACACCCCCCTTCTTTTGTTCAGGGACTGCTCTTTTGGCAACAACCCGACCCATTCAGCAAGAGTATACTGAGACAAGACATTCAAACACTGAACAGGTTTTATCAGACTGAAGGTTTTCTCAATATCAAGATAACATCAACGCAGACGATCGAACAGAATAGTGTGCATGTCCTGTTGAATATCAACGAGGGCGAACCGGTTAGTATAGACACTGTCAAATTCCATCTGGTTTTATCCGACACTTCGCTGATTGATTACAAACAAAAGCTCATCGAGGAGACCAAACCTTCGCTCCGACTGCAAATTGGAGAACGGTTTCGCGACCAGAACCTGCAACAGGACACGCGAATGGTCACCGAACATTTTCTCGAAAACGGCTTTCCCCTCATCACTGTGGAAGGAAACACCCGATTGAATAATAACCGGGTGGATGTCACGCTGACCATAAATAGCGGTCCGCTGTGTATTTTTTCAGAAACAAGTATCAAAGGCAATAATAGAATTGTATCAGAACGAATTAAAAAACAATTGACCTTTTCTCCGGGAGATACGGTACAACAATCTCTCATCGAATCCTCTCAGCGTAAAATTTACCAACTGGATGTATTTCAATATGCCTCTGTTAATCTGGAGTTTGAAAAACGGAAGGGTCACAAACTGCCGGTTACAGTAATGGTTGAAGAAACGGCCAAAATGACCACCAAGATCGGGCTCGGTTATGGACGGGAAGACAAATTCAGGGCTTTTCTGGATTTACAACGAATCGGTTTTTTCGGAGATGTGCGCCAGCTGCATTTTCTGGCAAAACACTCCTACCTGGAGCCCTATCATTTTAATGTCAGATGGATTCATCCGGCATTCATCAGAGACATCAAATTTTCGATCAATCCTTTTTACCGACGGCAACGGGAACCGTCATTTTCGATCGACCGGGCCGGTGCCAATCTGATGCTGCAAAAACAATTCGGCATCGGGACCGATGTTTATTTGCAATATACCCTTGAACAGGATAATCTGGACATAAATCAGATCACCCGGCAAGAGGCTTTGTCCAAAAGCGATATCACGCTTTATAATAAATCCAGTGTAACATTTGGATTTTTGAGAAATACCGCTGATTCTCCCTTTATGCCGACATCCGGCTCTTTCTTTGCCCTGACGTCTACTCTGGCAGGACTGGGTTTCGAGTCGGATTTTCATTTTATCCGGTTTATCGGAGAATACCGGCGCTATTTTCAGATGAATGCATCTCTGGTTTATGCTGTCCGCGGCAAAACGGGTTTTATGAAATCCATCCGCACGGATGAAAACACGCCGATCGAGGAACGGTTTTATGCCGGCGGCAGCCATTCCATCCGCGGATGGGCACGCTCACAACTCGGCCCCGAGACATCACAGGGAAAACCGATTGGCGGGCATAATTTGTTCGAATTCAACAACGAATTTCGCATTCCAATATGGAAAAAATTATCCAGCGTTGTTTTTTTGGATATTGGAAACGTCTGGAAAAAAGTTAACGGCTTTCAGTTTGGATCATTGCGCTATGCCGCAGGATTCGGATTGCGCTACCAATTGCCCATCGGACCTGTTCGCATCGACCTGGGTTTCCCGGTCGATGCGAACAGGTCCGATGG
>CAZSOP010000508.1:0-3045 GCA_964608385.1 uncultured Cytophagia bacterium | reverse complement strand
TTTTGTAAAATTTACAACTTGTACAAAAGGAGGAATTGCCAAAATGATTAAACGCGTAGGTATATTAACCGGCGGCGGTGATTGTCCTGGTTTAAACGCAGTGATCCGCGCTGTTACCAAATCGCTTATCCTGAAATACGATATACAAGTTATCGGTATTTCCGACGGCTTTGAAGGGCTTATCGAACGGCGGGTGCGGCCGCTTACCTTTGATGATGTTTCCGGTATTCTACAGCGCGGCGGCACCATTCTCGGTGCCTCCAACAAAGCCAATCCTTTTCGCCATGCGGTGCAAAAAGGCGATGAGTTTGAATACAAGGATGTTTCCGATCAGGTGGTGGCCTATATCGATGAGCTCGGCCTCGATGCGCTGGTCAGCATCGGCGGCGACGGCACCATGGCCATTTCCAGCCAGTTGATCAAAAAAGGGGTTCCCATCGTCGGGGTTCCTAAAACCATCGATAACGATCTCGATGGAACCGACATTACCTTCGGCTATGATACTGCTGTTGCCGTTGCTGCTGAGGCCATCGACCGCATTCACACCACGGCGCAATCGCACCACCGGGTGATGCTGGTGGAGGTTATGGGGCGCTATTCCGGCTGGCTGGCCCTGGGTGCCGGTATCGCCGGCGGTGCCGACGTTATTTTAATCCCGGAAATAGAATTCGAGCTGGATGCTATTTGCAATTATATTATGGAGCGCAGCAAGGTCGGGCGGCAGTTTACTATCATTTCAGTTGCAGAGGGTGCCAAACCCAAAGGCGGTGAGCAGGTGGTACAGCGCAAGGTCGAGGACAGTCCGGATCAGATTCGTCTCGGCGGTATTGCGATTAAACTGGGCAATCAAATCGAGGATAAACTGGGGTGGGAAACCCGGGCAACGGTGCTGGGACACTTGCAGCGAGGCGGATCGCCGACGGCATTCGATCGCATTCTGGCGACCCGCTATGGGGTGGCGGCTGCCGATTGTATAAAAAATAAAGATTTTAATAAAATGGTCGCCCTGCACGGAAATGATATTGAAACCGTGAACATTGCGGATATTGGCGGTAAAGTACGCAACGTACCTGAAGATTCCGATCTCATCAAAGGGGCGGAATCGGTCGGAACCAGTTTTGGACGCTAGACTGGATTTTCCAATACCTTTTCAGGAATTTTTTTTATTTTAACAGAATGACCCGGATCACCTTCTGAACAGAGCCGCTTTGCAGTCTGATAAAGTAAAGTCCGCTGCAAACCGGCTCGCCGGCCGCATTCATGCCATGCCATTGCATTTCATGCATACCGGCTTTTTGTTTTCCGCTTAAAAGCGTTCCGACTTTAGTGCCGCGAAGGTTGTAAACATCCAGTTCAATATGCGCATCTTCGGGCAGTGCATAGCGGATCTTGGTGCTGCTGTTAAACGGATTTGGATAGTTTTGCAATGCATAATGCTCAGGAAGCGTCATCTGATTCTGCCGATAAAACGGTGGTGGCGGGGGCAGCTGGGTGGATGCGGTCAATGTCAGATATTGCGCGGTTTTGTTTAGCGTTTCAGTGGTATCAGATGTAATCAGGCATGAATCGTAAACCGCTATCCAGTACCCCTGTTTTGGCCGCAATGAGTCGCTGATGCTATAGCACTGGTTGACCGGATCGTAGGCAAACAATGGGGTTAAGGCGTGTTGAACCGGCGAGAAAAGGGGCTTACTGCTGTGAAAGGCGCTGCCGACCATGTGCCATCCCGGTTGCGAAATCGGATAGGTCACCTGCGGCAGCGGCTTGAGCCGGCTTGTAAACGATCCGCTTTGCCCGATCTCGAGCCAAAAGGCCTGGCCGGCCTCTACGCTATCCGTTTTCACATACGAGTCGTGATTCCAAATATAGGCGGGTGACTCGAGGCCTGGAAAGAGGGAAGAGATTCGCATATCCGCTGTCGTGCCGGGTACGGAGAGAAAGTACCAGCCCGGGTTTTCAAAACTCCATTGAATGCTCTGCAGCGCATGATGATACCAGCGAGCGCCGATATCGGCGCGGCTGTCGTCCGGATCTACTGGTGAATCGGGATCACCGGCATCGATGCAGGGCGATGTGCTCTGCAGCTCGAATTTCCAGCTTTCCGCATCAACAAACAGAGGATCGGCACTGATGTTGGTCTTGCCGGGCAACTTGCCATTGTCCGACAGGCAATAATCAAAAGAGACCTCGGAAAGGTAATCGGACTGATAGAGGGCATATCCCGGCCTGGCGATAATGGTGTTTATAACCTGCGCAAACCCACCGCCGTCTCCCTCGGTTTTTTCGTAGCAGCGGATTCCGATTCGGGTATCATAGATGGTATTGTTTTTGAGGATGGCAAAGGCGCTGTCCTTGATCGCCACGCCGAGGCTGCAACCGGTGATGATGTTTCCCTCCAGGGTCGCATAGGAATGCGCACCGATGGAAATGCCCTTATCCTGGCAATTGTAGATAAAATTGTCCTGCATATAAACTCTGTTGCGGCACCAGTCGAGATCGATACCGTCGCTGCTGGTGACAGATAGATTGCCGTGGATGGTGTTGCCTTTAACCAGACCGTAATCGAGAACGCCAAAGTCTATGGCATCGATTTTAACGGCCTTATCGGGACAGTATATCTGGCAGTTTTCCAAAACAGCCGTACCATAATTGCACTTGACCACATTGACGTTTTTATACCGAATTTTGGTTACGTCCAGGACACAGTTTCTGATGATTACATTACATATAAGACCATATACCGCCTGCCAAACGTCTCGTGTTTCGACATTTTCCGCAATAAAAGAAGAGCGGTACCCTGAAATGGCACCTTTATGATAGCGCGTATCCCTACCATAAGAGGCTCCCTGCAGATAGGCGTACTTGATTTTAGAAGTGTCTTTACTAAAATAGAAGCATATCGCTCCCCAGCGGCCGTTTTCGCGCTCGGGCAGGATCCGCACCGGCTCTTCAGCGGTGCCGATCATCTGCAGATTGCCGTATATGTAGATGCTGGCGCTATCCGGTAAAAAGAGTTCAACGCCGGGTTTGACATAAAGCGTCGCC
>CAZSOP010000507.1:0-3046 GCA_964608385.1 uncultured Cytophagia bacterium | reverse complement strand
GAGATCGTTTCACGTGACTGGAGTTCAGACGTGTGCTCTTCCGATCTTGATGGACCCGACTCGGGAAAAGACATACGAGTTTCTCGATGCCTTTTTTAAAGAGATGACAGCATTGTTTCCGGATGACTATCTCCATATCGGAGGTGATGAAAACAATGGCAAACAATGGGCGGCCAATGAGGATATACAGGAATTTATGAGGGAAAACAATTTTACCGATCAACACGCCCTGCAAAGATATTTTAATCAGCGCGTTTTGGCTCTTTTGAGCAAATACGGAAAGAAAATGGTTGGTTGGGATGAAATTTTTCAACCCGAATTGCCAAAAAGTATTGTCATTCATTCCTGGAGAGGAAAAAAGGCTCTCGTTGAAGCGGCGGAACAGGGATACCAATCGATTTTATCGAATGGATACTATATAGATCTGATTCATTCGGCAGAAAATCACTATCTCAACGACCCTCTGCCTGAAGACACAGAGCTTTCGGATAACGAGAAAAAAAATATTCTGGGTGGCGAGGCGACGATGTGGGCTGAGATGATTACAGAAGAAACCATAGATTCTCGCATCTGGCCGCGAACGGCTGCCATTGCAGAACGCTTGTGGTCACCACGTAATATCGTCGATGTCGATGACATGTACCGGCGCCTGGAACCCGTCAGTATACATCTCGAAGAGCTGGGGCTGACGCATATCAAGAATATAAACATGTTGCTGAGACGCCTGGCGCGGCAATATGATGTCTCTACGCTGAAGATTTTTGTCGATGCAGTGGAACCGGTCAAGGGATATACCCGCCATCATCAGGGCGTCCGTTATTACTCATATTCACCCCTGACTCGCGTTGTTGACGCGGCACAACCGGATTCAAAAGTGGGCCGGCGGTTCAACCGGCTGGTGGATCGCTTTATCCGTGAACAGGATATAAATTTAATCGATGAAATGCGTTACTGGCTTGAGCTGTGGTATGGTAATCATTCCTATCTGTTTCAAATTATTCGCAAAGCCCCGGTGCTCGAAGAAATCGAGTCTCTGTCTTACGATCTTTCTTTGATATCCCGCTTTGCCCTGGAGTCTCTCGATGCCTGGGAAGCAAATGTAAATCTTTCGCCTTCCTGGTATCAGCATGCAGCAAAGGCCCTGGAAACGGCCAAAGAACCGCGTGGTCAGGTGGAATTGGCTGTTTTCGATTCCCTTAAAAAATTGATCATGGTGGCCAACATCGGAAAGAATGAGAATTAGGGTTCATACAGAATTTTTCTTTTCGGGTACCTGCCGGAGTGAAAGAGATCGCTTTATATTTGTTTGTGACTTTGGAATTTGAAAATCATATTCCCCTGGATGAGTAAAAAAAGTAAAAATTCGAATCCCGTTTATTCAACAGCAAAAGGGCGACTTTGCCCGGATTGCGGTAAACCGGCATCACAATGTAAATGCAGCCAGGTCGGTTCAAAACCGAACAGTGCTGATGGTATCGTCCGTTTACGCCGGGAAGTAAAGGGCCGGCGTGGAAAAACCGTAACCACCGTTTATGGAATTCCTCATAATCCACAGGTCTTGCTTGAACTCGCTGGGGAGATAAAAAAGCGCTGCGGAACCGGTGGTTCGGTAAAAGCCGGGGTGGTCATTATCCAGGGAGATCATCGTCAGACCCTGAAAAAGGTTCTTGAAGAAAAGGGCTATACGGTTAAAGTGGCCGGCGGCTGAATGCAGTTGTAATTGAATAGATTTTACAGATGGACGAGTTTGTATACCAACATAGTGAGCGTTATTTCGCCCAGGTCGCCGGTGGGATGGAAGAAATGGCTGCAGATGAACTGTGCCGCCTGGGTGCTGAGGAATCTTCACCCGCCTATCGCGGTCTTTATTTCAATGCCGGTAAAGCCGCTCTCTATCGGATCAATTACCAGTCACGCCTGATCAATCGGGTTTTGGCGCCTTTGTTTATATTTAAATGCCACAGTGCAAAATATCTATACATACAGGCGAGCAAGATTTCCTGGCCGGCACTGTTCACACCGGAAAACACTTTTGCCGTTTTTGCTTCCGTTTCCCATAGCCATATTCGTCATTCAAAGTATGCAGCGCAAAAATTAAAAGATGCAATTGTAGATACGTTTCGCCGGCAAACCGGTAAACGGCCGGATGTGGAGCGTCACACCCCCGATGTCTGGATTAATCTGTATATCATTAACAATCGCGCTACGATCAGTCTCGATACCTCCGGTGGTTCGCTGCACCGGCGGGGATATCGCGTCAAAAGTGTTGAGGCACCTATGCAGGAGACTTTGGCTGCAGCGATTTTATTACTGAGTGAATGGACGGGAGACACGCCCTTACATGATCCCATGTGCGGATCCGGAACGCTGTTGGCGGAAGCATTGATGATTTGCAGTCAGACACCTGCCGCTTTTTTCAGAAAACAGTTTGGTTTTGAATATTTGCCCGACTTTGATCCGTCACTCTGGGGAAGAATTAGGAAAGAAGCGGAAAGACAACAAAAAATCTGCCCGCAGGGATTGATTTCCGGAAGTGATCACTCATCCGCAGCGGTGAAGGCCAGCCGTCAAAACCTCTCGATTTTGCCCGGTGGTGAGCGGATCGGAATTCAAGCCGCGGACTTTGAAGATGTCACTCTTAATGATAATACCACCATTGTATGCAATCCGCCCTATGGGTTGAGAATGGGTAATCGATCAAATACCATCGAACTGTATAAGCGTTTCGGTGATTATCTTAAACAACGCTGTAAGGGGTGCCGCGCTTTTATCTATTTTGGAGATCGCTCTCTGCTTTCCGGGATCGGTCTCAAGCCGTCATGGAAAAAGCCTCTGGTAAATGGCGCTCTCGATGGTCGTCTGGCAAAGTTTGAAATTTATTAAAAGGCAATTAGTTCGGAATGGTCAACAGCAGCCAGAGGATTTTCCATCAAGGTGTTGCTTTATAGAACGGTTTTCCGTAACTTTACTGGTCACGGCATTTCTGCACACAAATGTGCGAAGGACTATTTTTATTTGTATCTATTTCAGAATAATCGAGACACTA
>CAZSOP010000506.1:0-3056 GCA_964608385.1 uncultured Cytophagia bacterium | reverse complement strand
ATAATACCGCCGATGACGATAACGATCAGAAGCAGGCTGAGAAAAGAATCGACGAATCGCTTGAGCATTTCCACAATACCGACTCTGTCTCCGCCGCGATAATTATGAATCAGAGCCATACCTGCGGCCACAAGCATGAGAAAAAAGCCGGTCAGAATACCGGGAATATAGCCGGCGATAAACAGAGCGGCCACGGACACAGAGCCGCTGGCCAGCGAATAGACGATCAATATATTGCTCGGTGGAATCAACAGACCGGTTGTGGAAGCAGTGGCATTGGCTGCGGCGCTGAAATTTTTGTTATACCCTGCCTTGCTCATTTCAGGAATCATAAAACTGCCGATAGCGGATGTGGCGGCAACTGCTGATCCGGAGATGGCGCCGAAAAGCATGCAGGCAAAAATATTCACATAAGCCAGGCCACCCGGCAGCACACCAACCACAGCCTTGGCGGTATCGATAAGCCGTCTGGCGATACCACCTTTACCCATTAATTGACCCGACAGGATGAAAAAAGGAATCGCCAAGAGGGCAAAGCTGTCCAACCCGGTGGCGATCTTTTGAGAAACCTGAGTTACTGCAGGGTCTGCCGGCATGTTATACAACAGCGTCAACATGGTCGCCATACCGATACAGACCGAAATCGGTACATTGGCAAACAATAAAAAAACAAAAACAATAAAGAGTATCAGTATCGATCCTGTCATCACTCTATTCCAATTCTTTTTTGTTCCGATATTTCGATGCGATGATTGCGCAATCCCCTGTAGGCTTTGAGCATAAAATAGATAGAATAAAAAATAAATAAAACCCCGGTCAGAGGCAGAACCGTGTAAACATATCCCATCTTAATCCGCAGCGCAGCGGATATCTGGTTCAGATATAGCGTAATGTTTACCAGACGAATACCACCGTAGATCAGCACAAAAACGGCAAAAATGATGACCACCGAATAAATAACAAATTCCCACATGTATTGCCGCTCCGGATTGAGCTTGAGGGTTAAAATATCAATACCGAGGTGAGATTTTTGCCGCAATGCATAGGCGCTTCCCAAAAGTCCGATCCAGATCAGGAGAAAGGTAGCCAGTTCCTCGGTAAAGGAGCTGGGATCGCGAAGAATAAAGCGGGTGAACACCTGCCAGGTAACATCGAAAACCATGATAACCATAAGGACAACAAGCGTCCATGATAAAACAGCATCTACAATTTTAACAGCTCTATCCATAACATCCATAAATATTAGGGTTTCGTGTTTGTGCTGTCCTCTAGTCCAACAGCGCGAATTTTCTGCACCACATCATATAGAGGGTCTCCGCGGTCGCGCAGCAGTTCATATAGAGGCTGAACCTTTTGCCGAAAAGGCGCCTTTTCAGGATAAATGACCTGCAACCCCTCTTTTTCCATGTCCGCTAATGCTTCCCTTACGGCTTTTGCCCACAAACCGCGCTGGTAGGATACCGATTTTTCAACGGCTTGCTGCAACCAATGCCGCTGCTGCGACGTAAGCCGGTTCCAGCTATGGGTACTGATCAACAAAATATCAGACGGAGAAGAATGCTGATCCAGACAGTAAAATTTACAAGCCTCATAATGACGGGATTGATAAAACGTCGGCACGTTATTTTCAGCGCCATCGACCACACCCTGCTGTAAAGCGGTATACAATTCGCCAAAGGCAATCGGCGTGGCTGAGGCGCCAAGCGCATTAACGGTCTGTATAGACCAGTAACTTCGCATGACTCTGATTTTCAGGCCCTCGAGATCATCCGGATGACGAACGGCAGTGTCCCGCAAATAAAAACTGCGGCTGCCGGTTTCGTAAAAACACAACCCGCGTAACCAGACATTTTCACCGGCTAAAAGCAGGGATTTACCGATCGAGCCATTCAACACCTGCCAGCGGTGCTCTTCATCGCGAAAAAGATAGGGCAAACTAAATACGGCCATTTCCGGAACAAAATTTTCAAGAACAGCGGAATTGACCTTGGTCATATCCAGCGAGCCGATCTGCAACGATTCAACATATTCCCGTTCACTGCCGAGTTGCCCACCGGGATAAATTTCGATGCGCAGTTTTCCATCCGAAATAGATTCTACATGCTCGCTTAAAAACGCCATCCCCTGATGAACGGGATGAGAAATATCGAGAACATGAGCCAGCTTAAGAATCTGAATAGCGCGATGCTGACGACAGGAGAGCAAAACAGTAAAGGTGATTGCCATCCATATCATAACGGCTTTTATGCTGTTGATTTTCATAACCATCCATATAACGTTAATACATATACTGTCCGCCATTCACTTCGACGGTCTGACCGGTAATATAATCGGACAAATCGCTGGCCAAAAAAAGTACAGAATGGGCAACATCTTCAGGAACGCCTTTGCGGCGTAAAGGAATTTTTGCTGCAACCGTTTCATGCACCTCCTTAGCGGTATGGGTATCGTGAAATTCAGTTTCGGCGATGAAACCGGGCGAAACGCTGTTCACCTGAATATGGTCGGGACCGAGTTCTTTTGCCAGCGACTTGGTCAGCGTCAGTATCGCTCCCTTGGTGGCGGAATAGGCTGCTGAACCCGGGCCACCACCGTCATGTGCGGCTTGTGACGATAGATTGATGATCTTGCCGGATTGCTGTTTCTTCATTTGATCGATGACCAAATGAGACATGAGAAAAGTCGTCTTTAAGTTAATATCAACCACTTTTTGATAATGCTCCTGATCAAACTCTGCAAGCGGAACGCGTTCCACCAGACCACCAGCGTTGTTGACCAGTATATCGACGCTGTTTCCCATCTCCATGGCGGCGTCGATGAGCTTTTGTGCCTCCCCCCTGACGCTCGCATCTGCGACCACAGCTTTGACTTTACCTCCATTTTGCTCGATCTTTTCAGCCACTTTATGCAATTCCTCATTATCCTGGTGACTGTTGATCACCACCGCTGCTCCGCATTCGGCCAAAAGCTCTGCACAAGCGCGTCCGATTCCCTGACGACTACCGGTAACAATGGCGGTTTTTCCATCTAATTTTATCTGCATAAATCAATCTCCT
>CAZSOP010000505.1:0-3071 GCA_964608385.1 uncultured Cytophagia bacterium | reverse complement strand
GCTGCCTGATAACAGAAAAGAAACCGCACTGGCACTGGCAAAAGAATCGGTGAGCTCTTTTTCCAGTGCCAGTGCGGTTTCTTTTCTGTTATCAGGCAGCTCGATATAGCCGCCTGCCAGCATATCGTGTCCACCCACCGTTTTGGGATCACCGACCAGCTTTTTGATGAGCTTGCCGGCATTGCCTTTTTGATTTATGGTGCGCAGAGAAATGATCAGATTCTTTTTAAAGCGTCCGGTGCAACAAGACCAGCTGATTTTCTGATGCCGCAACAGAAAATCAGCCATTTCCGATACGATTTCCGCTGACGGAATATCACCCAGATGGGCACAAATTAGATTTCGATAGATAAAGGTGTGTTGCAGCGTTTTTCCCAGGGAGATAAAATAGGAATGCGGCAATTTTGGATTCAAAATCTGCGACAGCTTGCGCATTGATGATTTTACATATATAGACAAATAGGCTTTGATATCACGCGGATCGGCTTCACGGCCGAGATCCTGGGTTTCAGAAATGATCGCATAAGAGAGTGCGGTGGCGAGATCAGCCGGAATCTCGATGTCGCTCTCCTGCAGCCATTCGATCAATAGCGTTGCCGACACACCGATATCAGGATGAATAGCAGCAAGGTCGGGCTTTTTTTCTCCTTGTAGCGGATGGTGGTCAATAATAATATGACAACGGCGGTTGGCCGGAAAGGAATTGTTCCCCATTCCCTGCTGGGTATCGACGAGAGCAAATCGGTCGTATTTATCCAGGCGCAAGCGGTTAAACTGTTTCATCTGAATTTTGAGCAGACGCAGCATGGCACGGTTTTCAGAGCGTCCGACGTTGCCGCCATAAGCGATGCTCGATTTGACGCCACAGCGCTTTGCGACCAAATATTGCAGCGCCATTGCCGATGCAATGGCATCGGGATCGGGATTGTTGTGGGTGACGATAAGAAGGTGCCTGGCGTTCTTTAAGATATGATCAAGCTGTTGTAGTTCTTTTGTAACGGTTTTTCTATTTGACACTCGTCGTCCCTTTTAGGTTAAATTGCCATCCATAGCCGCTAAACTATCCGACCACAATCGATTTTCCAAAATAAAAAAAAATCACTGCAATCAAAAGCAAAAAAAGGGTTCTGCTGGAAATCAATGACTAATTTAAAACAAAATAAACTAAAAAGGCCAGCGCCATAGCATAACCTGCCTGGGTATCCCCCTTTAGCCGGCCATCGGTTTTGACGAATTCCTGATTAAATTTTCGTTGAATGCGAGCAGCGAGATCGCTGTAAGCGGCATAATCCGCCTTTTCATCCAGCAGGTCGGCAATTCGCGCGAAAATGGCGGTTGACCAGGCATAAAAGGCGGCGGTGTAGAGCAGATAGGGTATCTGCCCACCGCTTTTGGGATAATCTTTTGCGGTAATGGTATCGCCATTGAGCGTTTCGCCATGGCGCAAAGTAACGACCGTTCCAGCTTTTCCCAAAACCCCAACCCGACACCATCCGACCGACCATATTTTGGCCCATATCAAAGATATAAACGCCTTCTTCCGGCTCGAGAATCTTTACAGGTGTCAGGGTATCGATCTGACGAACCGGTTCATTCATCTGCGCAACCAGCTTACCGGGTTGCAGGTCTGAATCGACAATCGCGGATTTCCATTCGGAATCATCAAAATCCACCATGTTCCAGCCGGGTTGTTGCTTACGGGCGTCATAGACCTGACCGAGAAAGTGATCGGCGCTTTGAATCGGTCCATCCTCGAAGAGTTTCCACGAGTCATCGGAAATAAGCATTTGTTTGCCCCGGTCGGTTGCGATCTCCAGTTGCAACAACAATCTGCGGTCAAGACCATAGGCACCGCGAAGGGGATAATTCTCGTCCCAGCGAACCGGGCCCAGTCTTCCGGCATACCAATCCTCTTTTTGCAGCAATCCCATGCTAAAAAACGCCGTATCACTCCATTCACCGGCCAAGTGCTCTTGATTCCACAACCGTACTTTCCAGTAGCAATAGATTTGGGATTGTAGCGGTATGCCGCCGTATTCTATCTGGATGCTCTGATCCGATCGAACCTTACCGCTGTCCCAGAGATCAAAAATACCTTTTTCCAGATTTTTGCGACTGGTGGAAGCCACCACTTGCCAGACGCTCTGACTGTCGCCTGCGGCCGGAGAGTCGACAATCCAGCTCAATCTCGGCTTGACGACATCGATCCCGAGCGGATCGGTCAACTATTCACAGCGAAGATGCATCGCTTTGATTCTGGCATCCGCATAAGAAGATGCAACGATTACCAGCACCAGGACGGGGCACAGCAGCACGATCCATATAATCTCACCTGTAAAATACAAGTTTCAACCTCTACGTTTCTTGACGGTTATGGTTCAAAATTCCGTGAGGCTTCAACTGAAAAGCTGTGGTTCTATTCAGCGGATGGTTCGAGATAGAGTAAATTCGCCGGCAACGGCTGTTTGACGATGTCGGGGCCCTCAAACAACACCTCCAGCGAATACCCGCCTTTTTCCTGAAAATGCCCGAGTTCGAAAGGATGACATCCTTCGGAAAGGTGTATGGTTCCGAGTTTTTGTTCCGGGCCGTGAACCCCGTCATGATCGACGATAATATGGTCGCCGATGACGAGCCGGGAGCCGTCATCCGAGCGCAAATAAAAGGTGTATTCACCTTCCTTGATGATTCGCAGATATCCCTTAAAAAGAAGAGCAAAGCCCTCTGCAGGTGTTTGAATGCGATCCAGAGATGGATCATAGACCACACCCTGTTTCTGCGGCGATAACGCGGCGAATTCCGGCAATCGCTGCCACATTCCCGTATAGAGCCAATATTTGATCCCATTGACCTTGGGGTCGACGTATTGAATATCGCTAACAGCCACCAGGCTGGAATCCATTGCGGAAGTGAATGCTCTCGCCTTTATAATCGTGGTATGCTCGATTAAAAAAGGATTGTCATATAGCATGGAAAAGCGGGTCGGCTCCGAGCCATCCAGGGTATATCGAATGAGTAGATCATGTGGAACGGATTTCATTTTTATTTGTAGCGGATTGGTGTTGTCGATA
>CAZSOP010000504.1:0-3072 GCA_964608385.1 uncultured Cytophagia bacterium | reverse complement strand
ACTCTTCAATTTCGGCCGGCACAAAATATTTTATGGTTTTTCGTTGCCGGATACGATGCCGGATCTGCGAGGATGAAATCTCCAGGAGGGGTAGATCCAGATAAAGAATATTATCAATGTCGGATTTTGGGTTTTGTTGTTCGTCATCAACAACGCGATCGGCAACAATCAGAGTGCAGGTTTTGATGATTTCTTCGGGTTGTTTCCAGTTATGAAAATCGAGCAGATTATCCAAACCGATAAGTAAAAACAGACTCTCTCTGTCAAGATGATATTTATCAGCAAAATATTTCAGTGTCTCTATTGTATAGGAAATGCCACCCCGCCGGATCTCGTAATCGCAAAGTTCGAAGACGGGATTATCGCCGATTGCCCGGTTCAACATATTGAGACGATGTTGTGCGCTGGAAATTTCCCGGGAGCGTTTGTGTGGCGGGATAGCACCGGGCACAAAAAACAACCGATCAAGCAACAGTTCATTCTGTACAGCATTGGCGATGATTAGATGCGCGATATGTACGGGATCAAATGTACCCCCAAAAACCGCAATCTTCAAACCAACTCCATTCCGTACCCACTGATTTGGGTACCTTATTCCTGAGTTTTTGACTGCTTTTCCAATTCCTTTTCAGACTTTTTCAATAAATTACCGGCTCTATCGGACCAGTCATGTTGCGGGTATTTCTCAAGAAAGGTCAAAGCCTCCTTTTTGGCTTTTTCATATTCCTTCAAATGCACATAATTATCCGCAAGCAGGTATTGTGCTCTTGGCGCAAAATTGGAATCATAATACTTTTCCAGAACCTTGTTGAGGTAGATGGTGGACGCTGTATAATAGCTCATCTTTCTGTACTGAACAGCTGCAACAAAGGCTTTTCTGGCTAATTTTTGCCGGCATTTCGACAGATAACGTTCGACATCATCGGCAAATTCGCTGTTATGATATTCCTCGAGAAATTCCTGGAAAATCTGAATGGCCTGGCGAGTGTATTCCTGATCCAGAGAAAATTTAGGCGCCAGTTTATAATAGGACATACCGAGCTTGAATTTACCATCATCGACATAATCGGAATTGGGAAATACTTTGAGCAATCTTTCATACTCATTGGCGGCAAGAATAAACTCCTTTAAAGAATAATGACATTCTGCGAGATAAAACTGGGCTTTATCAGCCAAATGGGTTCCGCCGTGGCTCAGAGTCAGGATACGAAATTGCGTTCTGGCATCCAAATAGTGTCCATTGTTAAACCATTTTAAGGCAATATCCATTCTTTCCTCCGGTGTCACCTGGTCGGTAATTTTTCGCGACGCACAGGAGAGCAGAATAGCAAGAGAGAGTATAGATAGTGTCACGAGCATCGATAGTTTTGATCTTGGGAACATGTTTTCCGGTCCTTATTGACTGCGATAAGAGTAAAAAGTATAAATGATTCCTGCAGTGAACGCAGATATGAGTATGGGTTCGAGATAACCGAATCGGTTTTTCGATATCCCGCTCCCTTTGGTAAATGGAAGATTGTCATCTTCAATATCGGGAATAGTCGATTTTGCAATGACATCTGAAAGCGTATCAGACAGTACGGCACTATAGAGTATTCGCTTTTGTGGGTTCATCAGTTTAAGGTAGACGCTTGTCTTTATCCGGCGAATAACAGAATCTGAATCGGCTTTATAAATAACCGTACAATCAACGGGTCTGAAATGGAGATGATACATCGGCTGTTCGACGCTATCAGCCTGATAAATGCGTTCAAATCCTATATCGGTTAAAACCTTGACAGTGGTTTTCTCAAAAAACCAATTCAGGACATTTGATGAATCCAGGTTGATGATATTGACATGCTGTGAATCCGCTCGTACAGACAAGGATTCGAACAGATTTTTTAATCCTGTCGAATAATTTCTATCTATTTGATCCAGATTCGAATTTACCGCAGCAAATGCGCACAGCAGTAAAAGATTCAAATTGACTAATATACAAAAAAATTTATTCTTAATCAAATTTTTTATACTGTCAGTAATCATGATTATCTAACGTTACTCATTGTTTAGAGTTCCTTTTGAAGAACGACATGCCGAATTGATAAATAACCGCCGGAACGAGTGATACAAGCGCAAGTCCCATCACGGAAATACACAAATGAGCAAACCAGTTACCATGCCGGGTATAAAAGGTACTGGTTGAGGTCAGGGGCAACTGATCGACAACTATTTTTGTGCTAAAAATGTCTGTTTTATTGTACATTCGCCCAAAGGAATCGATAAAACAGGTAATCCCGGTGTTGGCACATCGGGCGATTGGAATACGGTTTTCAACGGCTCGCAAAACTGCAATGCGGGCATGTTGATATGGTGCGGTTGTTTTTCCAAACCAGGCATCATTGGTAATAACAACCAAAAAATCAATGCCACGCTCGACAAACCGGCGTATATAGTCGGGAAAAACAGATTCGTAACAAATGGCACAGGCAAATTCTACAGGAGGCGAACCTTTCTTTTGCCGCCGAGACGCTGGGAAAACGGAAAAAATGGTATGTTCCTCGCCGCGGGTGTAATCACCTATCCCCAATTGCATATCATAAAGGAAATCTTTGAGATAGCGAAAGGGAAAGTATCTATGGTATGGTACTTTTTCTGAAAAAGGAACCAGTTTCTGTTTGGCATAATGTGACATATCCACCTCATCGGGTCTTATGAGAAGGGCTGAATTGTAGTACTGATATCCTGCTTCCGTATAATCATAATCGATTGAGCCCGTCAATAACGGTACCGAGTTGGCGTCCACCCAGGAATGGATTCTTTCCAGATACTGAAATTCATAGCGCAGGTAAAAGGGCGTAGCGGTCTCGGGCCATATCATCAGATCTGGTTCTGAGTCAAGTGCCAACCGGCTCAGACTGTCATATTTTGTAAAAAATCTTGCATCATTCCCGGAACTCCACTTTTCAAACGGATCGATGTTCCCCTGAACCATTCCGATGCGTATTGTTTTTTTGGATTCAGGTTCCTGCAGGACAGAAAATCCGTATAAAAAGGGTAAAAGAAAGAGGGTAAAAAGTAAAACAAGTACGG
>CAZSOP010000503.1:0-3073 GCA_964608385.1 uncultured Cytophagia bacterium | reverse complement strand
TCGCAAAACAGATTTATCATTCAAACCGTTTGAAATAAAAACCCTTCGCCTCGAAAAAACGGGCAAACCAAAATGCGTAGATTTTGTTTTCGAACGCTAAGAGGCTATGGATAAAAAAATATATTTTATCAACCGTGTCTTGTCCGACAAGTTATAAACCACGGGAAGCTGCTCTAAAATTGTTTTTATATTCTATATTTTTCCTCCCTTACTCTTCGAGAGCCTGGTGGTTGGTAGTATTTTTTAAATCCTCTTGATATAAAATTTTTCATTTTCACTAAAGCCGGCAAACATTAATCAAAATCTTTAACGCAACGAAACCCGACGGTGGCGTTGCGGTCAAAACAGGAGGAAACCAGCAACAACAGTTTGTGCTGATCAACGGGCCAGGGGCCGCCTTTTATATACCAAATGCTGTCATCCGGATTGTAATAACAACCGCCCCGCATCATGGCAAAATAATAGGATCCGTTGTCATAAACATCATTGACCAGTTGCCACACATTTCCTACCATATCCATGACTCCAAAGGGGCTGGCGCCTTGGGGAAAAGCCTGCACAGGTGTGGTAACACCGGACTTGTAATTGCAACGGCTGCTGTCCATCTCATTTCCCCAGGGATACTTGCGTCCATCTGTTCCCTGAGCAGCGTACTGCCATTCGATATCCGTGGGCAAGCGTTTTTTAGCCCATTTAGCATAGGCGCGCGCATCCTTAGGGCTGACGTTTACGACCGGATGATCGAGCAGCGATTCCGGCGGTTTACCATTGTGCCAGTGACTGAGAAAATTGACCGTATCCTCAGGCATATAACCGCTCGAGTCCAAAAAGGTTTTATATTGAAGATTGGTGACCGGAAATTTATCCATATAAAAGGATTTAATATTTACCTTGCGCGGTGTCTGATAATCCGGATATTTTAGCACAATATTAGGTTCTTCGGTCTTGCTCATTTGAAAGGTATACTCGCCTGCCGGTATTTTTACCATGTCCGCAGGTGGTTCATCAGCTGGCGGCGTTCGTTCTAAATGGGTAATCAGGCGCGGTGTGGCCAGAGGAACCCGAAAAACGGTTTCGTCGATCAATTCTTCAGCATCGAACAATTGTATGACGAATTTACCTTCATGGCCGTCAAAATTATCGCGCAGCGATATGGTTTGCTTTTTATTGTCGAATTCCGCCTTGTTCGTATTATAGCTCGGATTCCCGGCCCATATCACAACTCGGTCGCCCTTTAGAGCGCTGAAAGTAAGTGAATCATGATCCACCTGTTTTTGCAAAAGACGGGAAAATCGCGCGATGCAGTCGATATTACTCTCCTTTCTGCTGTCCAGCCAGGAGCGGTCAAAAGCCCGCGTATTTGCAGCCACCATGCTTGCTCCGTTCACGCGATGTATATCGAGTTCCTCGTGATGCCACAGACTGACAAAATGATCATCCGCTTTCGCATCTACCCTGATCAAGGGTGCGGAAAAGCCTTGCGGTACAAGGCTGTAAACCGTATAAACGCTCTTTTGTGGATTTTCCCACTTGTTGACCCAGATGCTATCCGCATCTACCGGTACGAGCGGATGATAGTGAGACATGGAAAAAAGATTCGAGTTGTCGCGCAAAACTTTTAAAACACGTCCTATATAGGCAAACTCGTGCTGCATCCAGTCAGGTCTTCCGGCGCGCATAATATTCAGCTCCATACCATAACCATTGAACAAACAAATATTGACCTCGCGATGCAGTTCTCCATCTTTTAACTGTAAAACGCGGTAGATTTGATTTTCCGGAAAGATATATTTGTTCAGATTTATCGGAGGCGGCAGATAAATTGCATCGTGGACTCTGCCGGTAACAATGGTGGACATGTGTTTTGGAACCGGCATTCCTTCGCTATACATCACAATACCCTGTTTTACCCGATCAGCAGCCGCTTGCAGGGCTTTGCTCGATTCACCACGGGTATCCAGAACCACACCGTTGGCATTGGTCTGACGCAAGAGCCGTTCCATACCCTTGAGATGGTCTTCATGGCGTGTATCGGTATCCCAGGGATTATAGGAAATAAAAAATTGCGTATTATGAGCATGGGCATATTTTACCTGCCGGCGCAGCTCTTCCATTCCACCGGGCAGATCACTGTACAGGTCCCATTGATTGCGTTGATCGAGTCCCAAACGCGGCCAGGTCGGCCAGAGAATAAAGACATCGATGTTACCCCAAAACGGATCATATTGGGTCAAAAAATCATTCCAGATATATTTTTCGTTTATATAATCGTAATATTGTTTATCCCAAGCCATCTGAATGAGCATAAAATAGTCATCGCGAATCCATTGTAAATCCGCTCGGTCATACAGGCTTTGGTCAAATTGCTGCATATCATAAAGCCAACGCTGGTGAAACATCATCTCCAGCCCTGTGCGCCAGTCTGTGCCCTGGTGTGAATCGACATAAAAAGTGTAATCAACCTTGCCGCCCGGTTGCAGTGTGGTCCACCAACGTCGCCTCTTTGCCTTTTCAGTGTCTGTGCGACGGGCAAGGGCGACCAGCGACTGTTCAGCATTGATGGCGATATCGCAAAACCCGCTCTCCCAGGCATTGTCCGGCATAATGACGCCCACCGGAGAGAGGTCAGGCGTAAACAAAACCGTACGACTGAGGTAGTGCTCGCGATCAAAAGGGCCGTAACCGGTGATATAGGCGCGATCTTTTCCCTGCCCGAAAGGAACCAGGTTAGCAATTTTTACCTCGCTATCCGTTCGGTTCCCGAGTTCAACGACAAATTTTAATCCCGGTTGGAATTCGATATCGCGTTTTATCCTGACAGACAATTTATCCGTTTTCCAGAGTAATTCGCTTTTATCTTCACGAACGAATTGATTTGAATAACAGAGCGAGTCATCGATTTCCACAGAGAAAAAAGCAAAGGTATACTGAAATTGAACGGGTTTATTATCAATAACGCAGGACGACAGTTGCAATCCTTCCTGGTCTGAAAAGGAAACAGACTGCAGATCAACAGCCTGAATGGATGAAAACAAAACCAATAACAAAGTAATGATATTCTTCATATTTACCT
>CAZSOP010000502.1:0-3095 GCA_964608385.1 uncultured Cytophagia bacterium | reverse complement strand
ACACTGGTTGCTCCGGTGGTGGCACTATTTTTGGCAAAGTTGATTTTTATATAATAAAGCAAGAGTGCGGTATCTGACGGACTGTGGATGATCTGTAAAAGGGAGAATGATAGATGAATCCCATCCAGTTATTTATAATTTCTACTCTCTTACTCGTACTGGGTGCAATTGTTACCTGGATAATCGGTAATCGTCGCGAAGTAACGAGCAAATTGAGCACTGTTTTCTTTGCATTGAGTTCTATAGGGGTTTTAAGTGTCGTATTCAACGTTTTTAGCAGCGGTACAGCTCAGTTGGACGCACCTTTGATCGAGGTCCCCGGAATTAATGCCGGTCTCATGCTCAGGATTGATTTTCTCAGTGCCCTTTTTCTCGGCATTATTGCACTGGTTAGTTTTCTGGTCGCCCTGTATGCCATCAGGTATATGAATCTGAAGATATTTGCGGATTTGAGTTTACGTGCTTTTTTCCCGGTGTTGATGATTTTTTTCGCCAGCGTCATGTATGTCGTGGTTGTTGTCGATATGTTTTTCTTTTTTATCTTTTGGGAAATCATGACGCTTGCCTCCTATTTTCTCGTCATATTCAACAAACGCGACAAAGACACCTTGCGTGCCGGTTTTAAATATTTTCTTATCACCCATATCGCAACAGCTCTTATGTTCATCGCTGTTATTATGATTTATCTGCAGGGCGGTTCATTTTCTTTTGATGGGCTGGGACAGGCGATGCAGAGCATGTCCGTCTCCAATCCCGGACTTTTGCATCTGGCGTTGCTGTTTTTATTCCTCGCTTTTGCCACCAAAGCCGGTATTTTACCCATGGGTGATTGGTTACCCGATGCGTATTCTTCTGCCCCTACACCAGCAACTGTTGCTTTTGCCGGAAGCATGACCAAGCTCGGCGTTTATGGTGTGATAAGAATTTTTGTAGATATTCTACCGGTTTCGGATTTTAGTCAAACCTGGGGCATTATTATTGCCTTGATGGGAACGATTTCGATTTTTATCGGTACTTTAACTGCACTCGTACAGGAAGAATCGAAAAGATTGCTCTCCTTCCATGTTATCGGACAGATGGGATATATTTTTCTCGGTGTGGGTATGGGGGTCTATTTTCTTAACGTTCAGCCGGTTTTGGCCATTGTCGCTCTATCTGCCGCTATTTTTCATTTGATCAACAATGTGTGTTATAAATCCTGTCTTTTTTTCAATGCCGGTTCGGTTGTCTGGAAGACCGGCACCACAAACCTCAATCTGGTGGGTGGTCTGTATCGCGTTTTACCGATGACCGCTATCATTACCGTTATCGCTTCATTGTCGATTTCCGGTGTGCCACCCCTGAGTGGTTTTTCAAGCAAATGGCTCATTTATCAAAGTTCGATACGGGCGGCGGCAACCAATCCCCTCATTCTCGGGTTTGGCATTGTCGCTCTCTTTATTTCTATTGTAACGCTGGCGTCATTTATCAAATTTTCCAGTACTCTTTTTTATGGAAAATATGCGGATAACAATGCTAAAGCGAAACGCAGAGAAGTACCCCTGTCCATGATGATACCTCAAGTCGTAATGGCACTGCTAAGCATTATCCTTGGAATTATCCCTATTCTGCCTCTAAAATATATACACAAATCAGTCGCTTCATTGCTGGAAGCTGATTTCTTTCCGCCGATGCAATCCATCTACGGGACGGATGCTTTGGGCGGATTAATGACAGACTATGGAAAAGGTGCTTTCGCGGTGTGGAATCCATTATTGCTTACCCTGGTGGGAATCGTCTGTATATTAATCGCTTATGCATTCTATCGTTCCGGCTCCGCACCTCGTCGCGCAGATACGACCTGGTATTGCGGCGAAGAGCATAGCGATGAAGAGGTAAGATATCGGGCCCATAGTTTTTATCTGCCGTTTAAAAAGATGTTTCGCATTCGCATCGGAAAATATGAACGGGAAGGCGTTTACCCTTCTTTTCGATACCCGAAAATAGTGTTGCGCAATAATTTACTCAAGCGCATAACAGATATTGACAGGTGGTTTTATAATCCGCTGGTTAACCGTTTTATGCTTCTGATGAAACGCTTTAGCGCCACTCACAGCGGTGTCCCCCACCTTTATCTGTTGTGGCTCATCATTGGAACCGTGTTGGCCGTGGTTGTCCTCTTTTTGCTGGCGGGATAACAGGGCCATTTGTAATATATTTTTTACTATTTGGAGGCAAATAACAGCATGACCACTCAAGAACTCATTGAGCATCTCCAGGAACGATTCAAGGACAAGATTATCAAGGCAGAGACTCCGGTGTCCGATATGGTGATGGTTTCCATTGATCGCGCTGATGCCGCTGCAGTTGTCCGTCATCTTTTCCACGATATGGGAGGCCGGTTCGTCGTTACTGTGGGAACAGATGGCCGTGAGCTGGGTAGAGATTATTTAATCGATTATGTCTTTTCCCTCGCAGCCGACCATCTCTTTGTAACTGTTCGGCAACAAATTCCTGAAAGGGATTTATGGTTCAACTCGGTAATGACAGAATCGGATTTACCGGCGGTAAACTGGGCGGAACGGGAAATTCAGGATATGCTCGGCATCAAGGTACAGAATCATCCGGATCCCAGGAGACTGATCCTTTCGGATGACTGGCCCGAAGATCTGCATCCATTGAGGCGAGATGTCAAACACGATATTAACCCGCCAAGTTTTTTTGAAAATAAAGTAAAAATGAAAGCCCCCCCCGAAGGGAGTTCGGTCGTCCCTATCGGCCCATTTTTTCCCGTACTCGAAGAACCCGCTTATTTTCGTCTTTTTGTCGAAGGCGAGGAGGTGGTTGGTGGCGATTATCGTGGCTTTTACAATCATCGCGGAATCGAAAAGATTGCCGATAGTCAGTTGAATTATAACCAGGTACCCTTCCTGGCCGAACGCATCTGCGGTATATGAGGGACAGTACACAGTACGGGGTACTGTCAAGCGGTTGAAAAAGCAGCAGATATTGAAGTTCCAATAAGAGCAAGATATATCCGAAATATTTTGTTAGAACTGGAACGCGTGCAAAGCCATTTGTTGTGGCTGGGTATTGCCGGTCATATTCTCGGGTTC
>CAZSOP010000501.1:0-3101 GCA_964608385.1 uncultured Cytophagia bacterium | reverse complement strand
GGGGTAAAGTGGTGGCGAGTGAGCTGAAATGACCGCTGCGAAGCAGACGTTGAAAAGCAGGCATCTCGCCCCTTTGCATAAATTTGCGCAAAAGTCCGGGGTCCATGCCGTCTATACCGAGAACGATAACTTTATTGGATATTTTGCTGTTGCTGATATTGGGCATGGCAAAGAGCTCTTTGCCGATATAACCTGAAGAGGCAATCGCTGTAGCGCCGATTAGCGATTTTTTTAAAAATTCTCTTCGATTTGAATATTGCATTTTAAAAGCCTCGAATGTTTACTCTTTTTTTATGATTTGATTTCCGCTTCTTCCGGTTCTTTTTGAATCTCCGGGATATTTATTTTTTTTTCGGGTTTACCATTTTGTGAAATGTCCAATACCTTGCCGTCGATAAAGGCCGGTGGCCTGATGCCGAACTGATCCAGTATCGTCGGCGCCATATCTGCAATGCTTGGATTTGTCGCGCGGATGACCTGATTGCTGAACAAGACGCCCGGTACCAGCTTGGGATCAATACCGTGGTCTCCGCTCCAGTTTTTGCTGTTATCTTCAAAAACCCTGTCGGTTGTCTGGCCGATCGCCGCCCCCCAGGAGATTCTGTATCCTTCGTTATAGCCGACAATCAGGTCCGGGGCCTGATCGATATAGGCGCCGTTGTAGATGCTCCGTGAATCGTAAACAGAGGTGATGGCAATTTTGTTCCTTTCGCTATCTTTTAATCCGCTGAGTTTGTCCACCAGTTCCTTTCTCAGGGCAGCGGCTTTTTCGCCGTTTCCGACGATCCCCTGTTTTTCCCGTCCCTTGATGTTCAGATAAATACCGGCCAGTCCGATCGCATAAGCTTTGGTTTTGCTCCAGTCGACATTTTGAAAATAATCGGCTGAAAAATCTTTATTTTTCAGGGCGAGATAGCCATTTTCATAGAGCCAGGCGTTGAGGTTGACGCCCCGGACAAATGATTTAAATCCGTGATCCGACATGACCAGCAATAACGTATCATCCGAAATTTTATCCAGCGTTTTACCCACAATATTGTCGGCTTTTTGATATAGCTGAAGGATGCTATCCTCGTAAAGACTTTTATCCTTGCCGCGATTGGCGGGGTGATCCTCAACCAAATATCTGAAGAACATGTGCTGTATTCGGTCGGTGCCGTCAAAGACGACCGCGCAAACGCCTTTTTTTGTTTTCTTCAGGGCATGAAAGAACTGCTCTTCCCGTTCATCGAAGAGTTTATAAGCTTGTTCAAGAAAAGCCTTTTCGTCGAGAACCTCTTCATTTAGCGCCCAGGTGTCTTCCGCCAGCCCCAGCGTACTGTATTTTCCGAAGAGTTTGGCCAGATAAACGGCAAAAAAGTAGGGATGCGACACCGGCAGCGCCGGACGTTCGGGATCAATATTGATCGGTGATACGTAAAGCTCTGTCTCCGGTTCGAGTTGTTTTAAATAAAATTGCGCTATACCATGTACTTTGATCCAGCCTGCCTTAAAGGTGACTGGAATCCAGTCGGACATTTGTTTCCGTTTCAAGGTGTATTCATTTTTCCCGATTTTAAGCCTGGCGGTTTCGCCATCAAGGGGCTGAAGCGAAAAGGGGCTGTTTAAGGGTTTTTCATCTTCTTTGAGGCTGTTCTCCGGGCCGATCAGCTCTGCATGAAAAACATCACCGTTCTTTTTGAACCGGAGGCGGGTTCCACCGGTATATATGGATGATAATTCCGCTGTGGTATAATGAGAAAAGGAACCCTGGGTGCCGCGAATATCGGGCGTACACATGGCGGATAACATCGCTCCCTTGAATTTCTCCGGTGGAAACGTAATCGGCACCCGGATGATATGGCTGAATATACCGTGTTCGCCAAGGATTTTCCAAAACGATTTGCTGCGTCTCAAAAATGTGACAGTGGGTTTGCCCAGAGGTATGCGATATTTGCCGATCTTTACTGTTTTTTTTGCCGATCCGACTCGTGAGGAGGAGAGCTCGGGCAAATAGGTTTGTGTATTACGCACCAAAAAGTCATAAATATTGTGCTTTGCCGGGTTGGTGCCGGTTGAAAAGGTCGACCACGCCACCGGTGACAGGGATGGATAGGTGCTGCCGAGACGATGATAGCTACCCTTTTCTCCAAGTTTTTTCAGATTGGGGATCAATCCCCGGGCCATAAAGCGGTCACAGAGCTGTGGGTCAAGGCCATCCAGGCCCAGAACGACGAGGCGTTTGGTTTTGGCTTTGGCGAACGCTTTTCTTCTTTTAAAGAGCTGTATAATGAGCCTGAAGGGCAGTGTCAACAGAGAAACAAAAGCCAGGAAAAAAGATATCAACAAAGCAAAAAGCGAAGAGAGCAGGGCAAAACCGGCTCCCGGCCCGATATAGGCAAACGCCGGAGCCGGCAATATGATGAAGATGAATAAAAAAATGACAAGGGCTGTAAGCAATCCATTTCTGCGTTTCAACAAGAATCTCCTGCAAGTTTATGTATACTCGACAGTAAACATAACACTGTTTTTTAGATTTATATTTCCCATCACTCTTGATTTTCAACTTTTAAAATGATGGTTTTGATTATTTGGGACAGCAGTAATTTCCCATCAATAATAAATATAGCTATAAAGGGGGCAATTTGCTGAAAAAAATTAGTTGTATTCAAGCCGGTAAATGACGAGTTTTTTAGGCATCTTTATCACATGAACCGGAGAGAAAAAATTTGGTATCTCTGGGTGTTCCGGTGTCAGGAGAGATTTTAAATTGGGGTAGGCCTGTAGGGAATAACGTTCGTCATAGATAAAATAGTCCGGCTCTATCGAGTTCAGCAATTTCACCAGCTCCTGCATCGACAGCATATGCAGGTGTGAAGAGCGAAAGCTCTTGTAGACTGCATCGCTGAAATAAGCAATATGCGGCTTTGCCGACATGATGATTCCCGGTTGTTGTGGTTGCTTTTGAATCCATTCCGCAGCCCGTTTGAATTCTAAGGGTTCGTCATTAAAAAACGCCGGTACGTTGCGAAGCGAAACCGCAAGGGTGATGCAGAATATCATTGCTATGATCAGGGTTTGCAGAGGAAGGGCTGCGATCAGACGAAATGGTGCGGATTTGA
>CAZSOP010000500.1:0-3146 GCA_964608385.1 uncultured Cytophagia bacterium | reverse complement strand
ATGGTACTGAAGGTCGCTATCCTCCTGTTTACAAATATATTTTGGGGATTATTTATACACCAATGATAGCCTATTATTGGATAACTGGTCAAGTGAGCCTCGATGATGGAAGTGCAGAAAACGAGGTTCCTATCAGGACAGCTTTTTTGCGTGTTGGCCGAATAGTGACGATCTGTATGGGTTTGGGAATATTGATCTTATTATTTAGGCTTGGAGAGCGATTGGGCGGTGTTGGAGCTGGGTTGCTCGCCTCTGGATTATGGTCTGCAAACTACCTTGTCCCTTATTACTCTCAAACCACAAACCTGGATATTCCTTATATCTTCTGGGTCCTTTTGGCATTGGAACGCATAGTGACCTTCCATCACAACGGCAAAATATCTGTTGTCATTGCCTCCGCTGTTTTTACTGCTCTGGCAGTTGGTACAAAAGATCAGGCCGCCGCCATAGTCTTGGCATACCCGGTTCTTCTTGTGTGGTCCCCATTTCCTCCCAGTACCACGAAATTGTCACCTCAACCCAGGTCGCGGAAACATATCCTTGGTGTCTGGTTATTGACAAGTCTGGGAACCTACGGTGTACTGAGCCAGGCTTTTTTCCGACCATTGAACTATTGGAACCAACATGTTAAGATGATTTTGGGCGGCGCCCTGTCACCGTTTCAAACGAAACTCGGATATTTAGAACTTATCACCACTCATTTTCAGCGTTCATTTGACCTGACACATCCTGTTATCTATGCCCTGCTTATCGCTGGTACACTAGGACTCATTCTGATAGCCCCGCGATTGTGGGGGTGGCTTGCGCTTCCGGTGATTTTCTATCATGGCATTTTCCTTCTGGGAAGCAGGTTATTTTATACGCGATTCCTTCTTTTGCATTTTGCATTTTTTGCCCTTATGGCAGGAATCGGTGGAGGGCGGTTCTTACAGAAATTCCCCCGTATCGCAGACATCACAATTCCCGTATTAGCTGTAGTGTTTTATACGACAAGCCTGCCGACAAACTGGTTCCTCTGGAATGATCCTCGAAAAAATGCAGACAAATGGTTTAACGAACATCTGGAAGTTTTAGAGTCACTCGGAACGTACTGCCCTCTTAATTTTTTCCTCCCCAACGCTGCTCAAATGTATGCTCAAAAAACATATCCTAAAGGAGGTCATCCTTCTGACCTGGGAACAGAATATTTGATCTGCGTTCGAGCCTGGTTTCATCTGTGCATGACCGATGATCACATCACTAAAGAATGGGAAGACTTACTGGCTGGAAACCGAGGCTATAAGCTTATTGCACATTTCAAAGCACATCCGATACGTTTTTTGGGTGCTAACATCGAGGGAAAAAATCTGGGTATTCCAGGGCTAGCTCAGCCTGTTTTTGTTCTACGACGCTCAGCAGCTCAAGCTGGAGAAAAGCATCTATAATGAGATGTCCCAATCGTATTTTCACAACCTCCAAGCATTCTGCATGTGTCTGGCAGGGCGGGATACATGATTGAGATTGTTCTTGGAATCGGATAAGCAAGTTCATAACACTGCAAAAAAGGAAAAAAATTATGTCCAAACATATTTATCACTGGTCAAAACTTACCTGGATTCTTGCGCTCACCTTTTTATTGCTAGGAGGAATGACCCGGTTTTATCGTCTCGATTGGAGTTTCTGGGGAGATGAAACTGCTACATTTATCCAGGTCGAGAGTCTCTTTGGAAAACCATTTTTTACGACCCATTTGTATTCCGATGTCTCAGGTACCCGCTCAAATCCCCTGGGCTATAGCTTACAATATCTGGTCTATAAATTCTTTGGGACAGGAGAACGAGAAGCTCGCCTGGGCGTTGCGACGGCTGGTACACTTGCCATAGCGTTGATATTTCTGTTGACATCACGTTTATATGGACATACGACCGCAGTCATCCTTGCGGGGATTGTGCTTTTATCGCCCTGGCATTTATTTCATAGTCAAAACCAGCGGAATTATTCCTATGTCTTTCTCTTCGGCTCTATCGCGTTACTAACGGCTGCTCTGGCCTGGAAAGAAAATAGCCGGAAATGGGCGGTACTCTCGGGATTGACCACGGCCCTGGCCGTTTTGACTCATAGTCTCAGCATTATTATTCCTGTCGGGCTGGGAGCATTTGTGATCGTTGAGGGGGTTCGTGTAAAAGGTCGCGTCGCTTGGCAGGCGATCACCGGGTATCTGCTCTCAGGAGTCCCATTACTCATATTAATTTCTGTCTGGGCCTGGCTGGGGTGGCGGCATTGGTCTGGAGGACAGCAGTGGGGCTATACGAGCCTGCATGTGCTGATGGGCTTAATATTTAATATGAACTGGGGGCTTACCCTTATTGTCTGTATTGGCTGGCTCTGGGCCTTTTGGTATAGTCCCCAATCACCAGACAAACTTTGGGTTATTGTCGCTGTTGTGGTCCTCAGCTTTGCGGTGATAGCTCCAAATTTTCTATCGTTTCGACATGATTACGTATTTTCCTCTACACTGGTGTTTTTTATGCTTGCCGCTCGTTTCATGACACTGTTGTATGAAAATTTGAAAAAACAGTCGAATGTTCTGGCAATTATTCTGATTCTGGCACTTTTGCTTTTGCCTTTTCCGTCGTACCTCAGTCATTATCAAGATGGAAATCGCCATGATTATCGGGCCGCAGCTCAATTCATTACTGACCACTATCAACCGTCAGATATCGTGGCCTCCGCTACCTGGACCGCAGTTTTACGGCATTATCTGCCGTTTGAAGTAACTCCTGTTTCTCTTTTTCAACAAAGTGCGAAGGTGATCGCAAATCTCGAAAACCTTATTTCCGAAAAGAACCGGGTTTGGCTCGTCTCGACTCTTGCCCGAGAGGAATATCCGCCCGAGATAGACCGATGGCTGTGGCAGCACGCAGTCCGTATGCTCCGCATCAAGAAAAAACGGTTTGACTACCACGAAAACATTACTGAAGTGTACCTCATAGAAAAAAATGAATGCGGTGCTCGCTGAAATGCCTCGTAAAGCAGTAAATTTTTTTAGAGGGAAAGGAAACTTTATTCAAAAAAATTCTGTATCGCTTCCACGACCTCGGCCTGTTCCCGCGGCGTCAGCTCGTAATAAAACGGCAAGCGCAGCAGTCGGCCGCTCAACATTTCCG
>CAZSOP010000499.1:0-3173 GCA_964608385.1 uncultured Cytophagia bacterium | reverse complement strand
GGTATTTATTTTTATCGATTAACAGGTGAGAAAAGCATGCAGAAAATCAGAAAAATGAGTCTTGTCAAATAACAATGAGGTGAACAATATGAATCGATTCCTGGCTATAGGGTTGGTGATTTTGATGATCTGTGTCAAGGTTTTGACTGTTTATGCCGAAGACCATTTTCTCTCCAGCTTAAATGCGGACAAGAACGATCCGCTCTTTACCACCTATGCAGCCGCTATGCAACGGTCGGAATTTGTGCTCGATGAAGGATTCGAATTTGTCTTTTACGACTCTTCTCGTGGAGCTGATTTTACCACCGATACCGCCGGAGATTGGTGTATGGCTTTTAAAATGGGACCGAAATATGTCTATACGATCAAGGATATGGTTAAACAGCCCGTTATCACAACCTCTTATCCGGATTTGTGTCAATACCATTTTGAACCGCTGAAGGATATCGAGGTAACCACTTTTTTCCTCAGCTACGGCTCAACTTTGGCATTGCGCGATATTGAAATCAAGAATATGAGCCGGGAAGAAAAATCATTTCGATTCTTTTCCTTTTTGCGCAATGACTATCGCACCTATGACAACATAGAAATGCACCCCTCCAGCAAGCGCATCTATTTTGAACATGAAGAGTTTCCGGATAGCTGGGTACTCTCGCATGATCTTCCGTATGTTTCCCGTGTTTATAATGGCTGGGCCTTTTCCGATTCCATGGATCGTTTAACCAGTTTTCGCAGCTACAAGTGGGGAAATATCGTTTTACCCCAGGTCATTGACATGGAAAAAGAGCGCCGCTATACCGTGTGGGGCAGAATTACGGACAGCAATGGCGAACGTTGCCGCTATAAGGTTCCCGATGCCCGTTTTATGGTATTAATAAATAATGATCGTTCCCGATTGCTAACCCACACTGCACCGCGCTGGGGAAGTACTGAATTGAATATCCCCGGTAATGGCTATTACGGAATCGAACTGGGCAATTTTGGCGATTTAAAAGCGGGTGATCAATATTCGATTACATTTGTTTGTGAATCATTACAGGAGAGCGGAAGCATCACCGCAACAATTGAAGAACCAGAGTCCACCGTTCAGGTTCGAAAAAATATTCAATTAAACAATACGGCAGAAACAGCCCGTCCGGTTGGATTTAAAAAAGATGTATGGGGCAGTGGAACGGAAATACGTTTGTTCTGGAAAAAAATCCCTGGCGCGGTTTATAATGTTTATAGGCGAAATTACCGTTCCGGGGGGGGGTATCAGCGCATTGCCGATAATATATCAAAAACCTTTTATACGGATAAAAATTTGAGCCAGGATAAAGTTTACGGCTATGTGGTTACCGCGATTTATCCTGACGGCAAAATGTCCATGCCCACCGACGAGGTAACCAATATCGCTTTGAGCGAGTTTCTGACCGATGTGAAATATCCCGATCAGATCAAAACGTTTGTCCCCGATTTTGCCAGAGTGATTGCAGCAGAAAAATTGCTTACTCTTAAACCAGGGGAAAGCTATCATCTTCGCGAGGTACGTCATTTTTCCCGCAACAAAGCGGAGCGCCGGGAAAACATGAAAAAGGTACGCTCTTTGCAAACCATGCCGCTCAAACCATTTGTAGCTGAAAATGAAGTTCTGTTTGAAAACATTCCGCAATTGAATACGGATGATCCGGAATTGCAAATGCTTTATTACAGTGCCTATTCATTGATGCGACAGGTCATGCTGCCACCGGAGAATAAATGCAGTTACAACTGGTATGTTTTTTCCCGCGAACCCACCTGGGGGTGGGGTCATGGCGGCCAGGTGTTTCACGAAAGTCTCACCATGCTGGCCTATGCCTTTATGGATCCCCTCAGCGCTATGAATTCGCAACGGGTGTATCGGGAAAGACAGTATGATAACGGCTATATCAATTACCGTACCGGCGCTTATCTCGATGAAATCATCGAACACAACGGACAATTAACCTCGTCAGCTCCCTGGTATGCCTGGCAAAACTGGATGGTCTATCAGATCACGGGTGATAAGCAGTTTCTCCGTGAAATGTATACCTCGAGCAAAGCTTTTTTTGAATATTATATCTCCAATCGCGACAGTGACAACGACGGATTGTATGAATGGGGTGCGCATGCGGTGTTGGAATGCGTTCGCGACGCGTTGGTGGCTGTATGGGACCAGGTGGACTGGCCCAGCAATTTTGAAGGCCTGGATGTCAATAGCATGCTGGTTATGGAAGCAAAATCCCTTGCCGCCATGGCAAGCGAGCTGGAACGGCCTCAGGAGGTGAAAATTTATCAGGACTTTGCTGATCAGCTCTCGGAAAAAATCAATAGAGTGTTCTGGGATGAAAAGACCGGCTTTTTCTATAATGTCGATAAGAATGATCACGATTTTACCTGGAAAGAGAAAAATGATCTGAAACGGCGCGAAATTATCGGTTTTTTGCCGCTGTGGGCTGGAATCGTTTCACCGCAACGCGCAGATACACTGGTGAAAACTCTTACCGACAGCAGCCGTTTTTGGCGACGATACGGGTTGCCGTCCCTGTCGGCAGATGATCCCTATTATAATCCAAAAGGTTATTGGAACGGACCGGTGTGGGTGGAATGGGACTATTTGATTCATTACGGCTTGTTGCAATATGGTTATGATGAGCTGGCGAGAGAATTGACAAAACGGCTAAGTCGAAACATGATCGAACAATTGAAAAAAGATCATAACCTATGGGAATTTTACAGTCCCGATCATCAATGGGCCGGCTATCACAAAACCTATATCTGGGCCGGCATGATCAATCGTATGCTCCTGGATATCTATAATCCTGAATTGACCGAACAATGATGAGGGAAATATGATCAGGTATGTACTCTTTTTTATCTTTGTTTTTGTGACCACACAGCTGTGGGCACAACCTGTTGAAGATTATACGCTGGAAAGCCTTAAACCCTACAAAATGGTTCAGGTCTCCAGTTATGACAGCAGCGGCGGCAATAATGATCGCATTAACTTGAAGATCGGCGAGACCGCAACCCTTGCAAATCTTAAAGGTCCGGGCAGAATTGTTCGTATCTGGATCACCATAGATTCGCGTGATCCCTGGTTTTTGCGCCGGATTCTGTTGCGCATGTACTGGGACGGTGAAGAACAGCCCTCGGTAAATGTACCGGTGGGTGAT
>CAZSOP010000498.1:0-3180 GCA_964608385.1 uncultured Cytophagia bacterium | reverse complement strand
TTTCTTGGCGTTTTCTCAGCGGTTAAAAAAGTACTCATTATTCGGAAGAACCTATTATATACCGCTAAATTCCACTTTCTCAAAGAGCAGGCTTGGCATTCGCCAGGAGCTGTATTCATAGGGATCGTTACCGACCTCGGCGAGCTGAGTCCAGAAGGTTTTAGCATTACCGGAAATGTTCATCTCGTTCACCGGTTTGGTGATTTTTCCGTTTTCGATTAAAAATCCCATAATGCCAAAGCTAAAATCACCGGTGGTGGAATTGGAGTTACCGCCGATGAATCCGGTAACGAGAATCCCTTTGGCGATCTGTCTGGTGAGCTCATCGAGCGAAAGATTGCCCGGTTTGAGAATCAGATTGGATGTTGACCCGGTTGTCGGTTCCATTGCCAATTTTTTGCCGTAATAGTCGTCGATATAATAATTTTGCAGAACACCTTTTTCGATCATGGTTCGCTTTTTCGCGGTTATGCCGTCGCCATCATACCATCTGGACCCGAGTCCTCTGGGAAGCAAGGGGTCATCGGTGAGGGTGAATTTTTCTGAAGCTATTTTTTCACCCAGTTTCCCTTCCAGGAAAGAGCTCTTTTGCTGCAGGGCGCGGCCGCTCATGGGGCCGATCAGCATACCGATCAGACGGCTACAGGTACGGTTTTCCACCAGCATATCGTACTGACCGGAAGCGATTTTGTCCTGCCCGATTTTTTTCAGAGCTCGTTGTGCCGCCCATTTTCCCAGTTTTGCAGGGTCGGGCAGGGTGTTGAAAAAGCGGCTTCTGGCGTAATAATAGTCTTCAGGACGGCCTCCGTTGGGATCGCTGACCGTGACCTCGGCTCCGGTTGAAAAGACGGTACCCTCTACATCGCCTTCGAGCCCGTTGCTGTGCAACCGCACGCCGCTGTATTCCGAATCGTTGTATCCCGATGTGCTGGAAATAATCCGGTCGCTCTGCGCCATCGCACTGGCTTCGATGGCGTGGGCCAGCTCGACCCGGGATTTGGAATCGATTTGTTCATAGGCGGAATCGTGCAGGTTTAGATTGTCCGGTTTTTGCTGCGGATAATGTTTTGCATCCGGTAGGCTGCGGTATTCGTCCGGAGTGAGAAATTTAGTGCCGGCGACCGCCTCGCTGATCAATTTGTCCAACGTTTCCTTGCGGAAATCATTCGTCGAATGAGAAGAGTATTTATTCGAAAGATAAATTTTTAACGATAACGAGTTTTGCGTTGACTCTTTGAGTTTTTCGAGTTTTTTATCGCGGAATTCGATTTCTATATTGCGCTGGTTCAGCACGGTAACGGCAACCTGATCGGCCCCCTGGTCCAGCGCTTTTTGCATGCTCCATTTGGCGATTTCGAGTTGTTTATCTTTTTTCATTTGAACTTGTCCTCAATTTTGATCAATCCTTCTGTTATGCGTTGAGACCACCAACGGTTATGGCCGAGACTTTGACGGTCGGCAGACCCTGGGATACGGGTACACCCTGGCCGTTTTTGCCGCAGGTCCAGCCGCCTTCTGCCATTTTAAGGTCATCAGCAACCATGACGATTTTTTGCAATACTTCGGGGCCGTTGCCGATGATGTTGACGTCTTTGACCGGTTTGGTTATTTCTCCGTTTTCGATCAGATAACCGGATTTGACATAAAAGGTGAAATCGCCAGCGCCGATATAGACTTCGCCATTGGTAAAATCTTCAGCATAGAGACCTTTTTTAACGCTTTTGATGATCTCTTCTTTGCTATGCGGGCCCGGCAGCATATAGGTATTGCGCATACGCGGCAGGGGAGCATAGCGAAAAGATTGCCGCCTTCCATTACCGGTGGGTTTGACCTTGTAATGTTGCGCCGAAATGCGGTCGTGCAGATAGGATTTCAAGATACCGTTTTTAACCAGGAAGGTCTCTTCGGTCGGATTGGCTTCATCATCGATATTGAGAGAACCGCGTATGTGCGGATTGGTGCCGTTATCGACGATGGAAACGAATTTTTCTGCAACCGGTTTGTTGATTTTATCGCTAAAGATAGAGACTTTTTTGCGGTTGAAATCCGCTTCCATACCGTGACCGATTGCTTCGTGTAACAGGATACCGGAACTGCCGGCTGCAAGGACGACTTGCATTTCGCCTGCCTGTGGTTTGACGGCATCGAACAGGGCCACGGTTCGCCGTACCGCTTCGCCGGCGAGGCGATCGACAGTTTCGGGGGTAAAAAATTCAATGCCGCGGCGCCCGGAGAGGTTAAAACCGTTTTGTTCACGGACACCATCTTGTTCGGCAAGGCAGCCGACCGAAATTTGTCCCATGGGACGATAATCATAAACCAGTTTGCCCTCGGATGTTGCGATTAACACTTTGCTGGTGTTGTTGATAAACCAGATATTTGATTTGATAATGCGCGGATCGAGAGCGAATACCTTCTCATTGATGGTCTGCAGAAAAGGTATTTTTTTATCGATGCTGACGTCTTCCCATGCCGTCTTGATGGGATAATAGTTGGGTACCGGCTGCGGGGTAAATTCAGCTGTGTGGGTTCGCGCGGAAGCATTGGCGATATTGGCTGCGGTTCTGGCTGCCTGTTTCATCGCTTTAAGACTGATCTCTTCGGTAAATGAATAGCCGGTCTGATCTCCTTTCAAAACGCGAATGCCGACACCATAATCCACATTGCTATAGGCGCGGTTGACGGCTTTGTCTTCGAGACCGATATAATTGCTGACTTTGTGTTCAAAATAAACATCGCAATAATCGCCACCGCGCGATAATGCTTCTGCCATAACCTGCTGAATGTGTTCCTCTGTGACCTGAAAGTGATTGAGATAATCTTCTCGTTTCATATCCGCTCCTGTGGGGGTTATGCCGGAACCGTTTGACGCCTTGACCATATAGGGCAGCACCGCCGCACCGGCGGTACCGGCAGCACAGTTTCTCATAAACGCTCTGCGTGTAACCCTGGATTGATTTTTCATTGGCTGTTCCTTTTTTTAAATCATTTTTATTGACATCTACTAAGACGATAAAAAGTCGATTTGGTTCCACCGGAATTTAAATACATATTAATAGGGGCCGGTTTGAACAGCCCTGTAGAATTTGAATCGACGCTGTTGTTGTGATTCGATCGCTCTATAGTTAGTTTTTGTTGCAAAAATCCTTTTTATATGAAACTATAATCTGGGTTATCTAG
>CAZSOP010000497.1:0-3187 GCA_964608385.1 uncultured Cytophagia bacterium | reverse complement strand
TGGTTTTTGGTGATGTTAATTTTCATATACTCTCATCTGTTTTGTTCAAATAAAAATAACTGGACGTTATTGTTCAATGGTGAGAATCTGCATGGATGGCAAAGACTCAATGGCACCGCCGAGTATAACATTAAAGATGATGTGATCGTGGGCGTGAGCAAACTCAATACGCCCAATACATTTCTGGCAACGGAAAAGGTTTATAGCGATTTTATTCTCGAATATGAAGCCAAAATCGACAGCGGGCTCAATTCCGGTGTTCAAATCCGTAGCTTGAGCGATCCCCAATACCGTGACGGCCGTGTTCATGGCTATCAGGTGGAAATCGACACCTCTCCCCGCTCCTGGAGCGGCGGGCTCTATGATGAAGCCAGAAGGGGATGGCTCTATCCACTCGAGTACAATCCGCCGGCGAAAAAAGCTTTCAAATTGCACGACTGGAATCACTTCCGCATCGAGGCTATCGGAAATCAAATCCGGGTGTGGCTCAATAAAGTTCCTGCTGTTAATCTGATCGATGATACGGCCGCGGAAGGATTTATTGCTTTGCAGGTGCATGGCATTAAGAAAGAAGGCCTGGTGGGAAAAACGGTAAAATTTCGAAACATTCGCATTAAAACCGATGACCTGCAAAGCGCCGGAAAAGAAATGCCCGAATCCGTTCCCCAGGTGAGCTATCTCACCAATCGGTTGACCGAACGGGAAAAATTAGAAGGCTGGCAACTGTTATGGGATGGGAAAACCACCAAAGGCTGGCGCAGTGCGCGTTTTGATTCGTTTCCTGACAACATCTGGAAAATAGAAAACGGCCGGCTCATTGTAACCGAAAGCGATGACAGCAGAGGCCGTCCTGAAGGGGATATTGTTACTGAAAAAAAGTATGCCAATTTCATTTTTGAGGTTGATTTCAAGTTTGCTCCAGGCGCAAATAGCGGCATAAAATATTTTGTCGATGCGAATCTTGCATCCGACAACCCTTCGACCATTGGTTGTGAATATCAGATTATGGATGATGATGGACACCCCGATGCGCAAAAAGGAATTAACGGTAACCGTACTCTGGCCTCACTTTATGATCTTATTCCGGCAGACGCCCGCTTTTATGCCCCGCACGAGCGACAAAAGCGTGTCAATAAAGAGGGCTGGAATCGAGCCCGCATTGTGTGCAACGGCAAGCATGTTGAACACTATCTCAATGGTATCAAGGTGGTAGCGTATGAACGCGGAACACAAATGTGGCGGGTATTGGTAAATTACAGCAAGTATGCCAAATGGACGGGTTTTGGAGAACGGGAAAAGGGCAACATTTTATTGCAGGATCATGGTTTTCGGGTTGCCTTTAAAAATATAAAAATAAAATCTCTGGACTAGGCATCCGCAGGAATCTATAATGCTATCTTTTATCGGTTTCAGAGAGAGACTCAGAAATTTAAAACAATATCAGATTTCTGAAAGCATTAATGCCGTTTTGTGATTATTCTAATTTATCATTTCAATAATTTTAATAGGTTGGCGTGGTCAGGAAAGACGGATAATTTGGCACGGATGTTGTAGATTCCTCTTGTAGGAATATGTTATTCACTCTCACATGGAGTTTAGTCATGAAAGCAAAATCATTCTTTATATTGGCTCTCTTTTTTATCTTCACCATACCGTCACTGTATGGCCAATCTTTTGATCTTGAGGAATATCAACTGTATTTGCAGAATAACCAAGAGTTGACCGCGAGTCAAATTTCAACCCGCTATCAAAACACGCAACCTTTTTACAAGGGCAAAAATTGGCAAACAGATATTCATTCAATAGCCTATCTCGATTCGATTGCAGCGTCTTACAAGCTGACGGCTGCTGAACGCGAGTTGCTAAAGCAGAACCATTTCGTCGTTACGGAACGGCTCAATTTCGCCAATATCGATCACGCCCTGCACGATATCTACAAGAATGATCTTCCCGTATTTGTCACCACCGATGCTTTGCTTTATGCCTTGCACTATTCCTACGACAAGATACTCAAAGATGTCGAGGTAATACTGATATCAGCCAAACTCGAAAAAATTCTCAAAGGACTCTACAGCGCCTTACCTCAACTCGAAGACAGCTATAAAAATCAGCCGGCGTTGGAAGATGCTCTTGCCGATGTTGATTTGTATATAACCATTGCAAAGTCTTTATGGGATGAATCCCTGCCGGCACCGCAGTTTTCTTATACGTCAATGACCAGGGAAATTTGGCAGGCGATTGAAAACGAAAGCAAAGTTGAAATACCCCTCTTTTCCGAGCGCACCAGAAAGCTCGATTTCAGCCAGTTTGCCGTGCGCGGTCATTATACCGACACCTACTGGGATGAAAACAACCAACGCGTCAGTCTGGAACGATATTTCAAAACCATGATGTGGCTGGGCCGGATAGATTTTATGCTCACGCCCCCGCCGGTGAATCCCTGGGAGCGTCCCTGGACGCGCGAGGAGATTCAGCGCATGAATCTGGGAGCTGTATTGCTGAATGAATTGATCAACATATCCGGGGTCAGACCCCTGTTACAGGAAATCGATACGATACTCACCTTTATGGTTAATGAGAGCGATAATCTGACCGCCGATGAACTCGATGCAGTGGCCCGAGAGATGGGGATCAATGCAGCTGATCTACTCGATGATTCGATTTACGACCAGTTTCAGTCGGTATTGAAATCCGAAGAACGCTATGGACAGAAAATTCTCTCTTCAATCCTTCTCATGGATCCCTATCATCCCAACCCCGGTGAATTGCCCATATCCTTCCGTCTTCTGGGCCAGCGTTTTGTCATCGATTCTTACATCTTTTCCAGCGTTGTTTTTGACCGCATCACTTATAATGGCGATAAAGTCTGGCGGCCATTGCCGGATCCGCTCGATGCCATCTTTGTTCTCGGCAATGATGCCGCTCTGCCCTTATTGCAAAAAGAGCTCGAACGGTATCACTATGCGTCCGAACTCGACGCGTTGCGGTATCTCGTCGATGCTTATGATCCTTCCTTCTGGCAACAATCTCTGTATAACGTTTGGCTCAATGCCATTCGTTCTCTGAAACCATTTAAAGAACGTTCTTCACATCCCTATTTTATGCAGACCGCGGCCTGGCAGCAACAAAAGCTCAACACCCAGCTGGCGTCCTGGGCTCATCTGCGGCACGATAACTTGCTCTATGC
>CAZSOP010000496.1:0-3192 GCA_964608385.1 uncultured Cytophagia bacterium | reverse complement strand
GCTGTTGAACACCTTATTTCGCAGGGATACAAAAAAATTGCTTTAATTAATGGAAGCCTTTCCAGTTATCCTGCCAAATCGCGACTGGAGGGATATAAAGAAACGTTACAATCTCACAATCTTATGTATCGTCCGGAATATGTTGTCAATGCAACCGATGACATGGCGCAGGATGGTTTCAACGAATCCGCAGGGTATGATGCGATGCAACAATTGATTGCCCTTAAAGATGAACGACCGCATGCCGTATTTGTCGCCTCTGATGTTCAAGCTCTCGGAGCCCTGCGTGCTGCCAAAGAATACAATATCCACATCCCGGAAGACATTGCTGTAATCGGCTTTGATGATATCGATTTTGTAAAATATGTGGGGTTAACCACAATGCGACAACCTGTGCAAAGCATGGCGGAACTGGCCGTCAACCGTCTGTTACAGCGAATCGATAAAAATACCAGTGATAAATTTCAGGTTGAATTGAATGCTGAATTGGTGATTCGGGAAACCTGTGGTTGTAACAAAGAAGGCTTTCATGCCAATCAAATATAAAACGTATTTATTAAGGTTGTTTATGAAAACACTATCCTGTCTTATCCTGTTTACACTTATTGTACTTGGCTGTTCGGAATCGGAGAAAAAGATCGATTATTCAGTACCGGAATGGTCTAAAAAGGTGGTATGGTATCAGATTTTTCCCGAACGCTTTTATAACGGAGACCCCGACAACGATCCCCGCTTTACCGATACGTTTGGTTCCTGGCCTCACGATACCACCTCGGAATGGCATCTCTCCACCTGGACTGCAGATTGGTATGCTCTGGAACCCTGGGAACGGGATGGACAGGGTTTTTACCACCACGTGCAGCGCCGGCGTTACGGCGGCGACCTTGCCGGTATCATCAAAAAACTGGATTATTTACAGGAACTGGGTATCGATGCGCTCTATCTCAATCCCGTTTTCGAATCTCCCTCTCTGCACAAATATGACGCCTCCAGCTACCACCATATCGATGATAATTTTGGTCCGAATCCAAAGCTGAACAAAGAACGCATTAAAAGCGAGGATCCCATGGACCCCAATACCTGGGTCGTCACCAGTGCCGATTCTCTCTTTTTTGTGCTGATACGCGAATGCCATGATCGAAATATGAAAATTATTATCGATGGGGTCTGGAATCATGTCGGCATGACCTTTTGGGCTTTTGAAGATGTTGTTCATAATCAGCAGCAATCGCCCTATAAAGACTGGTTTATGATTACCTCCTGGGACGATCCTGAAACAGCAGCATTTGAGTTTGATTATAAGGGATGGTGGGATGTACGCGAACTTCCTGAACTGGTGGAAGATTCAACCGGTTTCCATAAGGATGCCTGGCAGTATATGAAATATTCCATTCAAAAATGGATGGATCCGAACGGTGATGGTGATCCATCAGACGGTATAGACGGATGGCGACTGGATGTGGCCCCCGAGGTCGGATTTCCCGCCTGGAAAAAATTTCGCGACTATGTTCGTTCCATCAATTCACAAGCGTATTTAAGCGGCGAAATCTGGTGGGATGATGACATTCAAAAATGGCTACAGGGAGATGTATTCGATGCGGTTATGAATTACAGGTTCGCCCATAACTGCATCCGTTTCTTCGCCAACGAGCAAAATCGTATCTCCGTATCCGCCTTTCTCGATGAATTTAAAGATATCCGGCAAACCTACCCAAAAGGGAGTCAATACGCTCTGCAGAATTTACTCGATAGTCATGATACCGATCGAATTGCCTCCATGATCATCAATAATGACCGTCCCTATGGGCAACATCACAGACTCACAGATAATCCTGATTATGATGTCAGAAAGCCTAACGCCGAAGAACAACGCATACATAAGCTCATGGTTCTTTTTCAGATGACCTGGTTGGGATGCCCCATGGTATATTACGGCAATGAAGCCGGGATGTGGGGCGCATCAGATCCCGATGAGCGCAAGCCCATGCTGTGGCCGGAATTTGAATACGCCGATGAAACCGCCCACCCCCTTGACAAAAATCGACCACGTGATAAAAATGTGTTCGATCACGACCTGTTCGGTTATTATCAAACCCTGATCAACCTGCGCCAGACCCACCCTGTGCTGCAAACCGGTGATCTCGAAATTAATTTGACAGATGACGACAAAGAGCTTTTTGCTTTCCACAGAATAAACGACCAGGACACGATTTTAGTTTGCATCAATAACGACATGGTCGATCATTCTTTTCCCCTGAAAGGACAAGGCACTATATGGGCCGATTTGGTGAGCGGCCAGGAACACAGGGTTGTGAATGAAACATCTGATATCACCATCCCGGCAAAATCGGGTATGATTTTGGAATTAAAAAGGAGAGATACTCCAAAATGAAAGTAAAATCTTTTCTCTATCTGTTGCTGTTCTTATGTCAAATCGCATATTCAGGCACCACTGGAAAAATCTCCGGCGTGGTGGTGGAGGCCTCCAGCAATGAACCGCTACCCGGCGCTAATGTAATCGTAGAAGGAACGACGATGGGTGCCGCAACCAACCTGGAAGGGCAATATTCGATTCTAAACGTTCCTCCCGGCGTCTACACGCTGCGAGCCAGTATGATCGGTTACCAGGAAACACGGGTAAAAAATGTCAATGTTTCTATTGACTTGACCACCGGGATCGATTTTTCTTTATCAGAGACTGTTCTCGAAATGGGTGAATCAGTCACCATCGTTGCTGAACGTCCAATGGTGGTAAAAGACCTGACCGCATCCACAGCCATTGTCGGTGCCGAGGATATGGAGGCATTACCGGTCACAGAGGTAAACGAAGCCATCGAACTGCAAGCCGGGTTGATCAAGGATGCCGGCGGTGGTCTTCATGTCCGGGGCGGCCGTAGCGGTGAAATCAGTTACTGGGTCGATGGAATTTCCATCACCGATGTATATGACGGCGGCACGGTGGTGGATATCAATAAAAATATGGTGCAGGAACTACAGGTAATCACCGGTGCCTTTAATGCCGAATATGGCCAGGCCATGTCCGGTATCGTTAATATCGCAACCAAGTCGGGAAGCAACCGCTTTGGAGGAAATATTTCTGCCTATTTTGGCGATCATATCAGCAATCACGATAATACCTTTATGTATATCGACAATATCAATCCGGCTGCTATACGCAATATAGAAGCGAGC
>CAZSOP010000495.1:0-3204 GCA_964608385.1 uncultured Cytophagia bacterium | reverse complement strand
TTTTATCGATATCATCGAGGACAAGAAAGGAGAGAGCGATTGAAATTCCTGTCGATTTTACAGCTAACATTTCGCGAATCTTTGGCAAAAAAAACCTTTATCGCTTTTTTGATCATCTCCACCATTATCAATCTGCTCTTTTTGCTGGCGCTCAATCTGGATATTGTCGACGGCATGCAATCCTCGATCTCCATTTTTGGTGAACAAACCGATCAAATCATCAATCTGCAGGAAATCATCTATGGTGTAGAGGGATTCGTTGCGGTTATGCTCTTTACCGTCGGGATTTTCATGGCCCTGTTCGCCACCTCCGGCCTCATTCCGACGCTGTTACAGCCAGGATTCATCGACCTGTTTATCAGCAAACCGGTCAGCCGTTTTGAAATTCTCGCCGGCCGCTACCTCGGCGCCGTCGCTATCGTCGCTCTCAATATCTTCTATCTGGTTATCGGCACCTGGCTGATCATGTCGCTTAAAACCGGTATCTGGAATTTCGGCTTTCTCCTCGGCGGCGCCCTGATCGTTCTGACCTTTGCCATCCTCTTTGCACTCATGACTCTGCTCGGGATTGTCAGCAAAAGCGGCCCCCTCTCGCTTATGATCACCTATCTCATTCTGTTTTTTAGTCCCCTGCTCAAACAGAGGGATCATATCTATGCTCTGTTGTCATCAAAAATTTATGGCCAGATCATCGATGGGCTCTATTATTTTTTGCCAAAAACCTCGGAACTCGGTAGTATAACCCAAAGACTTACAAGAGGACTGGAAATTAACACCTGGATGCCGTTATGGACATCTCTGGCATTCGGTATTTTTATCTTTTTATTATCCGCCTTAATTTTTCAACGCAAAAACTTTTAAGGAGAATTGAGATGCTAAAATTGGTCAAATATCTGCTCATAATCCCCTCTTTACTGATTGTTTTTTCCTGCGGTAAAAAAACCGCACCCCCGGTCTCCGAATCAATGCAACAGCAAATCAGCCTTATGCCTCAGGATGCGGAATTGCTCGGGTATATGAATGTTAAAGATCTGCGCAACAGCGATGTCTATAAAACCCTTGTAGACTCGATGAAAATGAATCCCCTGAATCCAAAAACCTATCTGAAACAGATGAATCTCAATCTCGAAAATGCCAAAGTAGACATTGAGGATATTTTCATCGCCTATCAGGGGGAGGCTAACGGCTCTATGGCACCCTTTATCGTTGTCCATGGCGACATGAATCTGGCGACATATCTCGGGGCGATAAAGATAAAAACAAAAGATTTTGAAATCACTGAAGATAAAAAGTTTAATTATGGAAAGCTTTTCGTCATTACAGCACGCGATACGTTTGGTGTCGGCTTTCAGGACAGCTCGGTTATGGTACTGGGCAATCTGGACAAAGTTAAATCCTGGTTCAAAAAGATGGGCGGGAACTCAAAAGCCGATAACGAAATCATGGCGCGTCTTTCCAACCTGAAACACACTGAAACCGGCTGGTTTTTAGTCGATGCCGCCTCACTTTTTAAGAACCTCAATATAATCCAAAATCTGCAAAAAGCCCAAGGCGTGCAACAGATCAAGACAGCAGATATCTCTTTTGACATGGGAAAAAAGCTCTTTATGAATTCAATCATCACATCGACGGACGCGGAAAATGCAGAATTGGTCAAAGACACCCTGAAAGGTGCCCTGGCATCTGCCAAGCTCTCCAAAACCAGCGACCGCGAGCTTGCGGATGTGATCAACAAGATCAATGTGAAACAAATTGAAAACGAGGTAGAGATTGCAGCAACCCTCTCCTTAAAAGAGATCCAAAAGCTGGCCAGTCTGCGCCGATAAATGAAAAAAGAGCGATCCAAATTCGGCAAGGTCTCGGCTGATATGTTCGACCGCGTTATTCTCCCGCAACTGGGCGAAACGCGGCAATCGGTTCTGGTTGGCCCTCAGTATGGGATCGATATCGGCGTCGTCGAACTCGCCGGCGACCAGGTAATGGTACTGACCACAGACCCCCTTTTTGTCATGCCATCTCTGGGTTGGGAACGCGCGGCATGGTTTGCCATACATATTATCGCCTCAGATGCCGCTACTTCGGCCCTGCCGCCGCAGTATCTCAGCATAGACCTCAATTTACCACTTGCGCTGCAAGACACTGATCTGAAAACACTGTGGCAGGAGATTCACAACGCCTGTAAAGAGATCGGTGTCGCTGTGGTTACCGGCCATACCGGCCGTTACGAGGGCTGCAACTTTCCCACCATCGGTGCCGCCACCATCATCAGCACCGGTCACCGATCGAACTATATCACCCCGGCCATGGCTGGCGCCGGCAACCGGATCATTATCACAAAGGGGGCCGCCATTGAAACCGCCGGTATGCTGGCGGTTTGCTGCGAAAAGAGCATTGCCAAAACCTTTGGAAAAAATTTCGCTGAAAAAGCACAATCGATCTTTTGGCAGCAGTCGGTGGTTAAAGATGCCGCCATTGCGGCCAAAACGGGACTGCGGGAAAACGGTATCACCGCCATGCACGATGCCACCGAATGCGGCGTTTGGGGGGCGTTGGTGGAAATAGCAGAGGTGGCGAAATGCGGTATCATCATCCATAAAGAGGATATTCCGCTGCCGCAAGATATAGACAAAATTTGCCGCCATTTCGGAATCAATCCCTATATCAGCAGCAGCGAGGGCACTCTGGTCATCGCCTGCCGCCCGCATAAATCCTCAGAAACACTGCAGAGATTAAGCGATGCAGGAATAGCAGCTGCGGTTATCGGAGAGCTCGTCGATGCAAAAGCAGGAAAATACTATCTGGAACATCAGGTCAAATATCCTCTCGAACATCCGGTAGATGATCCCTTTTGGCCGGTATTGCAGAGAACGATGCAGGAAGAAAATAGTACTGATTCGTAAATCTTTATGAAAAAAACCAAAACAACGATATCCTCAAGCGGCGAATTTGATCTCATTCGTCGCCTTGAATCGATCGTTTCTACGACCATATCACCAAATGATCTGGTTGTCGGTATCGGTGACGATACCGCCGTCATCCGCCAAGGCGGAACGAACCAGGGCCTTTTGATAACCTGTGATATCCAAATCGAAGGAGAACATTTTAAGCGGAAAATAATGACGCCTTATGAGATCGGCCGCCGGGCCGCTGCGGTCAACCTCAGCGATATCGCCGCAATGGGCGGCAAACCAACCTTTGCCCTGC
>CAZSOP010000494.1:0-3274 GCA_964608385.1 uncultured Cytophagia bacterium | reverse complement strand
TCTTGGCGTTTTCTCAGCGGTTAAAAAAGTACTCATTATTCGGAAGAACCAAAAACAAGTCGAAATATTTATTAGACAGTCTGCGGAAGTGATGGATAAAAAATCTCGTTTATTCGTTGCATTTTTTTAATTGTTTTACCATATTGATGCAATTATAGTGATTTATAAATGACCGTTTTATGATATAAACTGTGATTTTATTCTTTTTTCAGTTAACAACTTGGTAACCGATAGAATTCAAGCGGGAAAGGGTATGAGCTATGACTATTTTGAGCGGTGTTGACTGGCTGGTTATTTTACTCTACTTTATGGTTATCGGTGGGTTGGCCTGGTATGTGATTCGGCAACGCCAGGATACCTCTACCGACTATTTTCTTGCGGGCCGCCATCTGGGGTGGTTTATCGTCGGCGCCTCGATTTTTGCTTCCAATATCGGATCGGAACATCTGGTGGGACTGGCCGGATCCGGCGCCACCGATGGTGTTGCCATGGCGCATTATGAACTACACGCCTGGTGCCTGCTGGTGCTCGGCTGGGTGATGGTGCCGTTTTATATGCGCTCCAAAGTCTTTACCATGCCGGAGTTTTTGGAAAAGCGCTTTTCTCCGACAGCCCGAACCGTGCTTTCGCTTATTTCCCTTGTCGCTTATGTGTTAACCAAGATTGCTGTGGGTATTTTTGCCGGTGGAATCGTTTTTTCCGTTCTGCTGCCGGATATCAATTTTCTCGGCCTGGACAGTTTTTGGATCGGTTCCATTCTGGTGATCGTCCTTACCGGTATCTATACGGTTCTTGGCGGTCTCCGTGCCGTTGCCTATACCGAAGCCCTGCAGACGGTTATACTGATTTTGGGATCTATTTTGGTCACTATATTCGGACTCAAGGCGCTCGGTGGCTGGGGCGAATTGCGCGCTATTGCCGGTTCCGAGATGTTCAATCTATGGAAACCCCTGGTGCCGGACGGCATGCAAGCAACCTGGGCGCCGGTGCGGGAGAGCGGGCGAATGGCCTGGTATTTTAACGATAACTATCCCTGGCTCGGCATGTTGTTCTGTGCTCCCATTATCGGTTTGTGGTACTGGTGCACGGATCAGTATATCGTCCAGCGCGCCCTCGGCGCTCCCAACGAAAAAGAGGCACGACGCGGTTCCATTGCCGCTGCTTTTCTCAAACTCTTGCCCGTCTTTATCTTTATCATTCCGGGTATGATCACTTTTGCCATTGCCGAAAGCGGTCAAATCCTGGCTATCCAGCAGGAGCTCTTTGGAGCCAACGGCGAGCTCATTCGCGATAACGCCCAGAAGGCTTTTCCGTTATTGGTTGCTCATGTTTTACCCGTCGGTGTGCGCGGACTCGTGGTTGCCGGATTACTGGCGGCATTGATGAGTTCCCTGGCCGGGGTTTTTAACGCCTCGTCTACACTTTTTACCATGGATTTCTATCAGCGCTTGCGGCCGAATGTGACACAGGCTCAGCTGGTCTGGATGGGCCGTGTCGCCACCACAGTCATGGTTTTAATCGGCCTCTTCTGGATCCCGGTGATCAAAGGCGGCAAAGGACTGTATGATTACCTCCAGGGGGTACAGGCCTATCTGGCACCACCGATTTTCGTCGTCTTTTTTCTCGGTGTGTTTAACAAACGCCTTAACGCCAAGGGCTGTCTGGCCAGTTTGATCGTCGGGTTCGCGCTCGGACTCTTTCGCCTTGCCGTCGATACGCCGGTCAAGCTGGTCGGTGACTTTACCTATGCCGAAGGCAGTTTTTTCTGGGTGGTGAACAATATCTTTTTTCAGTATTACAGTTTAATTATTCTCATCATCTGCGTTATTGTTATGGTCGCTGTCAGTTATATGACCAATGAACCGGCCTATGAAAAAATCAGCGGTTTGACCTATTCGACCACTACTGCCGATCACCGCAAGGAATCGCGGTCGAGCTGGAACAAATGGGATGTGATTAGCTCGGTTCTCGTTCTGGTTTTCATCGTTGCGGCTTATCTCTTTTTTCGCGGTTGAGCAAAAGGGTGTGGCAGTTCTTATGTTTGCAAAAGTGGTAATACAGAGCCCCTGATCACGATATAGAGAGATCAGGGGCATTACAGGATGGTTGCTCAACTTGATAAAACGTTGCTGAATCAGGATTTGTTTCTTTGCAGAGGAATGACCTGTGGATATTATCAGGGTTAAGCACAACAGGGAGTGGAAGGCGTTTGTAGGGGTTCCATACCGGTTTTATAAAGATGACCCTTTATGGATTCCGCCTCTTCATATGGAACAAAAAAAACTGTTCAATCGGTACAAAAACCCCATGCTGGCCAATTGTGATTATGAGTTGTTCCTGGCCATGGACAATACAAAGCCCGTTGGGCGCGCTGCCGCTTTTGTGGATCATCACTACAATGCACACTGGAACGAGAAAACCGGTTTTTTTGGCAGCTTTGAATCGATCAATGATCAACAGGTGGCTTTTGCCTTGTTGAGGTCCTGTGAACGGTGGCTAAATGATCAAAACATGGACAACATGCGCGGACCGATCAGCTTTGAAAGTCAAAACTGGGGTGTCAATATGGATGATTTCGAGTCGCCGTCCCGTTTAATGTCGCCTTATAATCCGCCATATTTTAGCACCCTTTTGCAGAGTTTTGGCTTGCAAAAATGCAAGGATCTTGAAATTTATGTTGCCTCCACGCATGATTACCCTATACCTGAACGATTTCTGCGACATAAAGAGTGGCTATTCCAAAAATATAATCTTTCAATGCGCTCTGTTGATATGAAAAATCTCAGGCGCGATGTTGGTATTATTGTCGACCTCAGCAATCGGTCGCTGTCCAACAATTGGGGATATGCACCAATTAGCGAAGCTGAAGCGGAGGCTATTGCCCGCGATCTCAAACCGATTGTCTGGCCCGAACTGGTGCGGATTGTCGAATCGAACCACAAGCCGATCGGCTTTTGTATCACCCTGCCGGATATTTTGCAACTGTTAAAGGGCTGTAACGGACATCTTTTTCCCAAAGCATTGTTTCGGTTACTGTTCAAATTGCGCAGCATTCGCGTTTTTCGTATCTGGGCCCTCGGAATCGTTCCTGAATTTCAGCGCAAAGGTATAGACACCCTGCTCTACCTGAGCATCTGGGAAGCTCTGCGAGATATCGATGCGTATGTGGAGGCCAATTATGTTCTGGAAGATAATTATGCCATGAAAGACGCGGTGCTCAAGCTGGGAATGGATAAGGTGCGGACGGTGCGGATTTATGAAAAAAAGGGCTCAT
>CAZSOP010000493.1:0-3302 GCA_964608385.1 uncultured Cytophagia bacterium | reverse complement strand
GGCGGTGTCCAAAAATAGCGAGAGTACATTTGAATACAGGGTTCTCTATAAATATTAATTTGTTGCAACAAAACGCTCCTGAGACGCATCAGCGCTCCTCGCCAATCAAAACACTTTTCCGGCGGCGCGCTGCATTCGCGTCTTTTTTTATATGATGCAAACCGATTATTTTCTAAAAACACCGATAGAGCAATTGCGCAATATCGGTCCGCAAAAAACAAAAGCTCTGGAAAAGGTCGGAATCAAGACCTTGGGAGACTTGCTCTATTACTTTCCCCGACGGTATCTGGACCGCTCAACGATATTCAAAATCAACCAACTGAGATCCGATATTGAGGCTACGGTTATTGCACAGGTTGTGAATATGGGCGTAAAGAAAGGACGGCGCAACCGCTTTATGCTTATCGTATACGATGGAACGGCTTATATGAGCTGTGTTTGGTTTTCGCGGCTCAGTTACTGGCAACGCATTTTTCACAAGGGAGAGTGGCTGGCGCTAAGCGGTAAGATCGGTTATTTTGGCGGCTGGCAAATGGTGCATCCTGAATTTGACCGTCTGGGTCAGGCCAGCGGAGGCGATACGTTTCATACATCCAAAATTATTCCTCTTTATCGATCAAATGAACAGCTCAATAAACTGGGACTGGACAGCCGTGGTTTTCGACGCCTCATCGGTACCCTTTTGAAACAGAAAGGGGATTCTCTCCTGGAAACCATGCCGGGGAGTTTGCTGAATCAATACAAGTTGATGCCTCTGGGCGAATCGATGAACAATATACATTTTCCTGAATCCTTTACCCGGCTGCATCATGCGCGCCGACGGCTGAAATTTGAAGAGTTGTTTTTCATGCAGCTTTATATTGCTATTTATAAAAAGCACCGGCAGCAGTCTAATGCCGGTATTGTGTTTCGCAAAGTGGGTGATCTGGTTCGGGTTTTGGTCGAGTCGCTTCCGTTTGAGCTGACCCGGGCGCAGAAAACCGTTTTACATGAAATCCATGAAGATATGAAAAGTCGCAAACCGATGAACCGTTTGATTCAGGGCGATGTGGGATCCGGGAAAACCATTGTCGCCGTGATCAGCATGCTCATCGCGGTTGAAAATGGTTATCAGGCGGCTTTGATGGCACCCACAGAAATATTGGCCGAGCAGCACTCTTTTACGCTTAAAAAATTGTTCGATCGCATCGATATTCATACCGTGCTTCTTATCGGCGGACAAAATCAGCACACCCGCAGCAGCGTATTAAACGAGATCGAAAGCGGTGAGGCCCATATTATCGTCGGTACACATGCACTTATACAGGAAGGGGTCGTTTTTCATAAACTCGGTTTGGTCATTGTGGATGAGCAACACCGATTTGGGGTCTTACAGCGTGCCGTATTGCGTCAAAAAGGATTCAATCCCGATGTCCTGGTCATGACAGCAACGCCGATCCCGAGGACGCTTTCCATGACCATTTATGGTGATCTGGATGTATCGGTATTGGATGAAATGCCGGCGGGCCGAAAACCGATAAAAACCCGATGGATTCGGGAGAAGCAGCGCGTCAAAGTTTATCGGTTTTTGCGCGACCAGGTAAAGGCCGGTGGTGCCCAGGCCTATATCGTTTTCCCGCTTGTGGAAGAGACGGAAAAATCCGATTTAAAGGCGGCAACCGACAGTTTTACCGCTATGCAAAATACCTTTTTTAAGGGGTTCAGGCTTGGGATTTTGCATGGGCGTATGAAAAGCGAAGAGAAAGAAGCGGTAATGGGCGCTTTTAAACAAGGCGAGATCGATATTCTCGTCAGCACCACGGTCATAGAAGTCGGTGTGGATGTCCCCAATGCAACAATAATGGTTGTGGAGCATGCCGAGCGTTTCGGTTTGACCCAAATGCATCAGCTACGCGGACGGGTCGGACGCGGGAGCAAACAATCCTATTGTTATTTGGTCGCCTATGGAACTTTGACTGAGGAGGCAGAGAAGCGTTTACAAACCATGGCTCAAAGCAATGACGGATTTGAAATCGCCCAGGTCGATCTCGAGATTCGCGGACCGGGTGAGTTCTTCGGCGTAAGACAGAGCGGTTTTGCCGAGCTCAAGATAGCGGATCTGATCAAAGATGTTCGGGTTCTCAAGGTAGCCAGAGAAGAAGCTTTTACAATTATTGAAAATCCTCAGCAATGTCATCGTCTAAAGGCGCTTTTTCAACGCTCCTATTTTGCCCGGTTTTACCGGGATAAAATCGATTTTGACCTTTTGACCCAGGGTTGATGGTGAACCTGTACATCGCTGCGGTGTATCATATAGAATAGACTTTTTTACTTGAATTATCGGATAAAAGTTTGTAGAATCATTATTTAAATTAGATGGAAGAAATGAAAAGGCAACATAATCGCAAGGTATGGGAACAATTTTGGACGGAAAAAAAAGAACTGGACAAGGTTTACTCCAACTCTAACCGTGTGATATCGCAAATTGAACAGCTGGGGCCGCTGCAGGGAAAGCGCGTTCTGGAAGTCGGAGCAGGAACAGGTCGTGACGGATTCAAACTTGTGGATCGCGGTGCCTTTGTTGTCCTTTTGGACTATGCAAAAAATTCTCTTGAGATTATGCAACAACTATCTCGGCAGACCCAAAAGCCGGTCTATCTGGTACAGGGTGATGCATTTCAATTGCCCTTTCGCGATCAGGAGATCGACGTGGTCTTTCATCAGGGTTTGTTGGAACATTTTCGCAATCCCGAGAATATATTAGAGGAGAATTACAGAGTTCTCAAACAGAATGGATTTGCCATTGCGGATGTACCACAGCGCTATCATATCTATACGGTGGTGAAACATATACTCATCTGGCTCGGTAAATGGTTTGCCGGATGGGAAACCGAATTTTCCCGTTCCCAGCTCGAAGCGATGTTCCGCCGAAGCGGATTTTCTATTTGCAGCGTTTATGGTGACTGGATGCGGCCGAGTTTTTTTTACCGCAGTTTGCGGGAAGCCTTGAAAAAGACCGGAATACAATTGCCGCTTTATCCGCGCAAAATCGCCGGCTGGTCGAAAATACGCAATAAACTGAGAAGAGTGCTGAAAAAAAGCTCTTTGTCATATTATACTTTTATGGATATAGGCGTTATAGGGCGTAAATGAAACACAAAAGGCCGAAGAGGAAATATCACATCCTCGCCTTCAACTGGCAGGATATCACCCATCCGCAGAGCGGCGGAGCAGAGGTTCATTTTCATGAAATTTTTAAACGGCTGGCAATGCAGGGACATGCTGTAACGCTGGCCTGCTGTCATTATCCCGGTGCTGCGAGA
>CAZSOP010000492.1:0-3315 GCA_964608385.1 uncultured Cytophagia bacterium | reverse complement strand
GCGTTCTTGGCGAGCTTGGCGGTTTTGGGTACGCATTAACCGGATGAGCCTTTTTGGTGCTCTTTTACTGGCAGTCGGGGTAAACTGTTCAAAAACAGATCCGGCTGAAACCACCTTAACAAATGTCGGGCAGACGGCGCCTTCTATCGAGTTTAAGACATTGAATGGTCAACAGATCAATAATGACAATCTGAAGGGTAAAGTGGTTTTGTTGAATTTTTTCGCAACCTGGTGTCCGCCTTGCAGGGCTGAATTACCGCAGTTGGATAAAATGATCTGGCAGCCCTTTAAAGAGGATTCCTTGGCTCTTTTTGTCGTTGGCCGGGAACATACGGAAGCGGAATTGCGCACCTTTCGCGATTCAACGGGATTTACCTTTCCATTGGTTGCGGATTCCTCGCGTCAGCTCTTTAGCGTTTTCGCCAGTCAATATATCCCACGCAACGTCGTTCTGGATCGGAATGGTATTATTGTCTACCAGAACATAGGATATGATGAGGAGGAATTTGAAAAGATGGTATCGATTATCGAATCTTTGCTTTAGGCGAAAACGTGGATTTGCACCTGGATAAAGCCCTGATGCATCAAGTTGTTGCAAGAAAAATATTGTCACAAATAATTGATATTCTGTAAATTTACCTTTGCACAATCTTTAAGATTTGCGAATAATTTAAACCACCCGGTTCGCCGGGAGTAACAGAATGGTTTACATAAAAATAGAGATAAATTTTATTCATTAATCACAACGTTTAATTTTATCATATCCTGTTTATCTGTATGCAACCAGAGTTAACAATTCTGACCAGCGTAGCTTATTCCTGAACTTTGTAAAGCGATTTTATGATAGTACAAAAATTACATCCTGTATCTTTTGACCATATTTCCGTGCATGGCGATCTCTACCGGCGAGCAATCCGTAATTATGATCGTTTGGAAGAAGAACGATATCAGCCCGGCAGGGTTTTTCTCAGCGAAGAGGATAGTCTCTTTTGGCCGGGAGACACAGAAGGCAGAACTATTCTTGCTCTTGTTCTTCTTTCTCAGGCCACTCACCGGCCGGCGCGCTACCTTGATGAGATACTGAAAAAGTTCCCCAAAATGCTCAATTCAGGGGGATATTTCGGCACCATTTATCTGCCGGAAGCGGTGAATGAACAACAGCTCGCTTCACATGGCTGGGTATTGAGAGCCTTGTGCGAGGCTTTTCAGTGGCGTCGCGAAGAGTTGTACCATCAGTGGATCGACAGAATAATCGAAAGTCTCGCTCTGCCCACCATCGGATTACAACGCCATTATCCGGTCGATCCGAATGAGCGCACGCATACGGGTGGTTATGCCGGCAGAATCGCAGAGCAGATCGGCAAATGGCAACTCTCTTCAGATATTGGCTGTGATTTTATCTTTCTCGACGGCCTTATTCACAGTTTTGAGCTCTTTCCGTCGCCAAAACTCAAATGCCTTATTGATGAGATGATTGAACGGTTTTTGCAGATCGATTTATTGGCGATCAAGGCCCAGACGCATGCGACTTTGACTGCGCTTCGCGCCCTGTTGCGTTATTACTCTCTGCAAAATGAAAGCTATATACTCGATAGCGTTGTTAAACGATATCAGCTCTATACGCAAGAGGGCATGACGGAAAATTATGCCAATTATAACTGGTTTCGTCGCGGTGAATGGACGGAACCCTGCGCAATGATCGATTCTTTTATCGTTGCTGTATGGTTATGGCGATTTACTGAAAATCCGCACTACCTTACCGATGCGCACCATATTTATTATAATGCCCTGTGTCGGGGACAGCGCGCAAACGGGGGATTCGGAACGGATACCTGTGCCGGTGTTTCCGATCCGTTTATTGAGAACAGCGTTTATGAAGCATACTGGTGCTGCACCATGCGCGGCGGCGAGGGATTGTCCCGTGCTATTCAGTTTCAGTATTTTACCAGGGAAAAATCTCTCTACATCGCTTTTTATCACAGCAATCAGGCCAAACTCTGTTTCGGGGAAGGGCAATGCAACATAAGACTGCATTCCGATTATCCCCAAGTTGGTAATGTATATTTGCAAATCACATCATCGGATTTGAATACCGAGCCGGAATTGTTGTTTTTTAAACCGCCAAACTGTGACTGTTTTGAATTGAAGAAGAATGGAAAACCGGTCGAGTTGAGGGAAAAAAAGGGTTTCCTGGCTGTCACAACTTCATTGAAAGAGGGGGATACCTTAAATTTTCATTTTAATATTCAGCATACCATCCGGGACACCATGAACAGGAATTCAATTTCCGGCTACCAGAGCCTTCGCCACGGACCTCTGCTTCTGGGATGCGAGACAGAGAGAGAGGTGGTCATAAAGATGCCGTTAACCGAGGAGCAAACCGGTTCACTCTGTTATTCTGACAGACGGTCAGCGGTTCATCTCAAACCGTTTTATGACCTGCTTGGGGTTAAAGGGGACAAGAATGCCTGTAAACAGCAACTGTTGTTTAAAAAATGAGGCCATACATGGCGGGAAAGCGTACGATGAAAGCAGCGATCTTTTTGGAAAAAAACAAAATTGAAATTCAGGACCGGGAGGTACCCGTTCCAAAAGCGGGAGAGGTTCTCATTCGAACCGGAATGTGCGGCATTTGCGGGACGGATGTTCACATTTACAACGGTGAACTTTCTGTGGCAAAACCCCCGGTAACGCTTGGTCACGAGATCAGTGGTGATATAGAAAGAGTCGGCCATGGGGTGAAAGGATTCGCCGTTGGCGACCGGGTCGTGGTTAATCCGCTGCTGACCTGCGGACAATGCGAATTTTGTCGCCGTGGCTTGATGAACTTGTGTGAGAATCCGGTGGTTATCGGCTATATTCACGACGGCGGCTTTGCCAGGTATCTGGTAGCGCCGGTTACTCATCTGCACCTGTTGCCGAAGACATTGTCACATGAAACCGGCATTCTCGTCGAGACTCTGGCCTGCGTTCTCAACGGATATGACAGATTGCGCCTGCAGGCCGGTCATTCGGCATTGATACTCGGCGCTGGTACGGTGGGTCTGTTGTGGAATCAGCTGCTCAAAAAAAGTCCGGTAACGCAATTGCTGCAAACCGAAAAAGTGCTTTTCCGCCGAAACAAGGCTAAAATGCTGGGTGCTGACGCGGTGTTTGATGCCAATGATCCAGAGTTGACAAAGCGCATATTCGAACGTTGTCCTGAAGGGGTCGATTATATCATCGATGCCACGGGCGACGCCGCTGCTGTTGAGCAAGCCATCTCCTGGGTCCGCAAAGGGGGGACCTTTATGATTTTTGGTGTCTGCAGTGAAA
>CAZSOP010000491.1:0-3318 GCA_964608385.1 uncultured Cytophagia bacterium | reverse complement strand
CGGATCGGCAGCAGGGTAATGAGTATATCCAGCACCAGGAGGATGAGAAAACCCTGTCATGTATAGTGGAGGACGCTCAAAAGAACATGCAAACCGCGGCGGATAAGGAAAAAACGCTGGAGGTGATACAAACTGAAATCGAAGGACGGCAGCAGCGAAAGGATGAGTTGAGTCGAGAGCGAACGGAACACGAGCACAAAATTGCCGCAAATGAAGCGGAACTGAAGACGCTGCTTAAGAATCTCAAAACAATCGATTATCGCTCCTGGGAAAACAGCGATCGGTCTGACATTGAAAAACATAAAAACGAGCTGGAACAGCGACTTGGAAAAATTGAGACAGACTACATGCAGGTGGAAAAGAAAATCCTTTCTCTGCGCCAGGAAAAGGATCGCCTTTCCGGCTCTATTGATGTTGCGCAAAAGACTATTAAAGAGCAGGAGAAAAAACAAAACGAGCTCGGGCAACATCTTGATGAGAAAATCGGTAAAAGCGAATTTGATTCTCTGGACGAGGTCAGAGAAATTTTGCAATGGAAGTTGGATTGCGATAACGAAAAAAAGAGCCTGGACGCTTATAAATCGGACTTGAATGTTGCCAGAGAAAAATATAATGCCTTGATTGAAGAGACTCGTAACAAGGTTTACGATCCACAAACGCATCAAGCTCTGCAAGCGGATATGCAAAAGAATGAAGTTGAACTCGATGAGCTGCGCCAGAAATTCGGTGAAAAGCGCACAATTATAGCCGCACATAAAAAAGCCTTAAAACTTCGCAATGAATTTAATGCTGAGCTCAAGCTGTTGAAGCGGCGCGAAGAAGAGCTGAAAATTCTCAAACAGCTTTTTAAAGGAAGCGGTTTTGTTAATTATGTCTCTTCGGTATATTTGAACAACTTGTGCGAGTTTGCTAATGAGAGATTTTATCGTTTAACCCGAAAGCATCTGAAACTGGAAGTGGATGAAAACAATGCCTTTCAGGTTCGTGATTTTCTCAATGAGGGGAAAAGGCGAAGCGTCAAAACGTTGTCCGGTGGTCAGACGTTTCAAGCCGCACTTTCTTTGGCTTTGGCCCTGGCAGCCAGTATTCAACAGTTTCATGATTCGCCTCAGACATTTTTCTTTTTAGATGAAGGCTTTGGGGCCCTGGATCGCGATTCTTTACAAACCGTTATGCAAACCCTCAAATCATTACGTCAGGAGAATCGTACTGTTGGCGTCATTTCACATGTGGAGGAAATGCAACAGGAAATCGATATCTATTTAAAAATCGTAAATGAAGAGGAACATGGCAGCCGGGTTATTCCAAGTTGGCAGGCATAACCGGGTTTTTAAAAAATTTGCAGTAAACATTACAAATACCAATAAAAAATTTACTATATTCGAGTATTGGTTGCAATTTACAAGTGGAATTTGGTAGTTGAATATATGATAAAGTATTCATTATTAAAAAAAACAGTATTTTTGCTCGGTTTTTTTGCCTTGGCGTCAGCCTGGGGAGAGGTGACGCTTTGCGGCCGTGTATATGATGCTGAAACCGGTGCTGTTTTACCTGCCGCCAACATACAAATCCTCGGTAAAATGCGGGGCACGATTACCAACAATGAAGGAGAATTTCAGCTCAAAGCCGAATTGCCGCTTCAGCTCAGGGTGAGTTATATTGGTTATCTTTCCGAAGTTATTTCTCTTGACGAGCCCTTTCCGGGTGAAATGAAAATTTTTTTAGAGCCGACAGTCCTTGTCTTGCAAAAAGTCGTGGTCAGCGGGGAAAATCCCGCTGATCAAATCATGCGAAAAGTGATCGAGAAAAAACAAAAGCTATATGAAAGAGTAAAGACATTCGATGCAAAAGCATATACGCGCATGAGGTTCGAGAACGACTCCGGGATTGTTGCCATCATGGAGAGCACCTCTGATTTGTACTGGCATTGGCAAAAAGGCGTTCGCGAAGTGATACAGTTCAAGGAATCAACCTCCAACCTGAGTCATATTCCCGGTGCGGTTGGGGCGAGTCATATCCCGAATTTTTATGATGACACCATAGAGATTGCCGGGGCCCGTCCGCCCGGCCCGACAAACCCGGAAGCATTATCGTTTTATCATTTTACCCTTGAGAATCAAACGCTAATCGATGAAAAGTATGTATTCGAAATCTCGGTTCGGCCGAAAAATTTTTTACAACCCGGGTTTATCGGCATGATATTTGTAATCGATGAAGATTATGTCATTCTTAAAGTTGATCTTGAACCGAACAATGCGGTCTGGCCAAAATTTTTTCTTTTGCAGAGCGCTGATCAGCATTTTCAGCAACAATTCAATCAATTCGGCGATGGTCTCTGGCTACCCGTTGATTTTCGCAGTTCGATGAGTGTCAAGTTGGGCATGACCGGGCTTGATTTTCCCGTCATCAGATTTCATCAATTGGTCAGCCTTGATCAATACCGCATTAATGTGGGTTTGCCCGATTCTTTGTATAAAGAGAATATACCCCCGCGCCTCGATTCTTTAGCGACCAGAATGGATGACCGGGTTGACAGCTTACGCACGATACCGCTTACAAGTCGAGAAATGGAAAGCTATATGGCGATTGATTCGACAAGGACGTTTGAAAAGGCGTTTCAACCCCGCGGTTTTTTAGCTCCCCTGGTAAAATTTGAAACAGAATCCTCAAATGACAGCCTGAATCAAACGCCTCAAGCGCGTTATGAATTCAAACCGGAATTGAGATTTAACCGGGTGGATAAATTTCATTTGGGAATTAAAGGAGGGCTGAACGCCTCCTGGTTGACATTGAACGGTTCGCTTGGCTATAAAAACGGATCAAAACGGTGGTCAAAACAAGCGGGTATGGAGCTCCGTGCTGCAACACAGGTTGAGTTTGTTGTGAATTATTCGGATGATTCTGTGCCCATACTAACCTCACCTGTTTATCCGCCTCTTTTTACCGGACTCTCCTCCCTCGTCGGTTTTCATGATTATCATCATTATTTTTGGCAGCGGGGGTGGCGGTTTCTGATTCAAACGCGTTTTGATGAGTATGACCTCGGTCTAAGGCTGGGGCTAAACCGTCAAAGGCAACAGTCTCTGCAAAAAATGAGTGACTATGCACTCTTAAACCGCGTAATTTCGCGTCTGCAGAATCCTTCGATTGAGGATGGTGTCAGCACTTTGCTGAATATCGAATTCAAAGCCGGAGACCGGACGTGCTATTTCGGTGTTACCGGACAAAGAGGATTTACGCTCCGCCTGCAAAAATCGCTGAAAAATTTTCTGGGTGGGGACTTTGATTTTACCAAACTCAGTTTTACCCTAGACTGGC
>CAZSOP010000490.1:0-3331 GCA_964608385.1 uncultured Cytophagia bacterium | reverse complement strand
CATGAAAACATTGCAAAGCCGGATGAGTTCCGGAGTGGCTTATTTTGAAGGAGAGTTTTATAACGTTGTGCGACAGGGACGCGGCGTCCCGGCTGTACCACTCGTTCTTATTGGAATAGAGCCATGAAAACATTTGATATTATCAAAATCTCATTGAGAATTTCAAAATAATAATGATACAGTGAGGATACAATGAAATATCTTTTCACGTTATTATCGATCAGTTTTCTGCTCAGCTGCGCCAACATCAAAGTCGTTAAAATCGATGATCACAACCAAAATCAAAAGGGATTGCGCTTCTACAGGCCGCACCCCTATCTCGTCATCGGCAGAGATAAAAACGATGCTATGAGCGGGCAGATTATCTGGTTGCCCAATTTAGAGGAAGAGTATGCCATCGTCTCAACCCCGGGAATCGGCGATACCGATCTGAAAGTAACCCTGGAAAATGGCTGGAACCTGACACAATACGGAGAGTCCATAGAAACCCGATTACCGGAGTTGATCAAAGAGCTCGGCGATCTCGGTGAACTGGTGCTTACATTACAAACCAGAACGCCACAAGCGGTAGAGGGATTTTACAGAATTGAATTCAAAGACGGGTTTGTCTCCGGATTTACAAAAATAGAATTTCCTTAAAGGGAACAGAACAATGAATATTCGATGGGGTATACTCGGAACCGGTAAAATAGCCAATGTCTTTGCGGACAACCTGAAAGAGGTTGCCCTGACTGACCTGGTCGCCGTTGGCTCTCGCGATGCAGACAGAGCAAAATCATTCGCAAAGAAACATGCCATAGAAAAATCTTACGACTCTTATGAAGCATTGGCGAAAGACAAAGATATAAATGTCATCTATATCTCGACACCTCACACGCTTCATTGTGAAAACGCGATAATGTGTTTGAATCACGGTAAAGCGGTGCTGTGCGAAAAACCCTTTGCGATCAATGCCGAAGAGGCAAGGCGCATGATTCTGACTGCCAAAAAACAGAATCTCTTTCTCATGGAGGCAATGTGGACGCGGTTTTTGCCGGCGATCCAAAAAGCGAAAAAGTGGATTGACAAGGGAAAAATCGGCAAGGTAAAAATCGTCAATGCCGATTTTGGCTTTCGCGCTTCGTTCGATAAGCATCATCGCCTCTTCAATCCAGAACTCGGAGGCGGCGCGTTGCTGGACGTCGGTGTCTATGCCCTGGCATTCTGCTCAATGGTGTTCGAAAAAAAACCACAAGAGATCAAAAGCATTGTCAAGATGGCGAAAACCGCTGTAGATGAGCAGGCCGTGATCATTTTGCGATACGACGATGATCAGTTGGCGACCATTACCTGTTCAACCCGTGTCGACACGCCGAATGAAGCCACGATAATGGGGACCAAGGGTCGCGTTCATATTCCGGCAAAATTCTGGGGTGCCGAGAGAGCTGTCCTGATCAGAAAAAAACAGAACAAAGAGCAAAAGGCACCGTATGGCGGCAAGGGCTTTGTCTATGAAATTGAGGAGGCCAACCGTTGTCTGCGGCAAAATCGCCTGCAAAGTGAATATATGCCCCTGAACGAAACCCTGGCCATAATGGAGACCATGGATGCTATTCGTTCGCAATGGAAGTTATCGTATCCAACGGAAAAGTGATCAAAGGCATTGAAACACTCTATTCAGCAAAGCAAAAGCAGACAACTCGACGTCATTTACCTGGATAATCACCTGCTGATCGTCAATAAAGCTGCAGGAGTGCTGATACAGGAGGACCGCACCGGAGATACTGATTTGTTATCTCTGGCCAGGCGTTATATCAAAGGTAAATTCAACAAACCCGGTAATGTTTATCTCGGACTCGTACACCGGCTGGATCGGCCGGTTTCCGGCGTTGTTTGTTTTGCACGGACATCAAAAGCAGCTTCGCGGTTATCCGCACAATTCCGCCAAAACAGGGTCAAAAAACGCTATATGGCCATTGTCGAAGGCCATTGTGGAAAATCCGGCACCCTGCAGCACTATCTGCTCAAGGAAGCGTCCCGGATCAGGATTGTCCGGTCGCAGCATGCAAAAGCCAAAAAAGCCGAACTAAACTACAGAGCCTTGCACAGTAAAAATAATACCAGCCTGCTGGATATCGACCTCTTGACCGGGCGACCGCATCAGATTCGGGTACAACTTGCCGAAACCGGACATCCGGTTCTGGGCGATCTGCGTTACGGTGCCCGCAACATTTTTGACGGGAGAAATCTCGCTCTGCACTGTTTTAGCCTTGGATTTGAACACCCGGTTAAAAAAAGCTGGATACAGAGTGTTGTCCAGCCTCCTTCGGTATGGCAGGGATATTATGACAAGCAAATCGATCGATTGATACATGAAACCGGAGGTAAGTTTGAAAGCAATCGTGACCGAAATGAAAATTCCTGACGTTAAACAGATTAAAGTTGAAAAATTCGGCGATGAACGCGGCTTTTTTGCCGAAGTCTATAATGAAAAAACATTCAAAACACTGGGACTTGCCACCCACTATGTCCAGGACAACCATTCGCGTTCTGCGAAAGATGTCTTGCGCGGATTTCATTATCAGGATATGACCGCACCACAGGGCAAACTTGTGCGCTGTTCACTGGGTACGATTATTGATTTAGCCGTAGACATTCGGGTGGGCTCACCCACATTCGGCCAACATGTGTCGGCAGAGCTCTCGGCAGACAATCTCCTGCAGCTCTATGTCCCGGTAGGATTTGCCCACGCTTTTTTGGTGTTGAGCGACTATGCCGAGGTGCAATATAAATGCACCGGCTTTTACAATCCCGCGGCTGAAGGCAACATCATCTGGAATGATCCGGATATCGCCTTTCCCTGGCCGATCGACGATCCGATTCTGTCCCGGCGAGACCGGGCAGCGTCCTCACTGCAAACTTATTTGAAACAACCGGCATTTATCTATGGAAAAATAGAAAGGTAAACCACATGCGAATAGATGAATACACCTGAGGCAAACCCGGATGCTTATAACACCGCCAATCTTCTCAATTATGCGGAGGCGCTGGATGATTATCTTTTTATTATCCATGGGTCGTCAGACAGCACTGTGGTGCTTTAGCACAATGTTCTCTTTATCGAAAAAATCATTGAGCTCAATTAAAAGGTGGCTTGTTTTGTTTACCCGGGAGAAGATCACGGCATCGGTGGTGAAAAAAGACTGAATCTTTACCAACGAATAACCGATTATATATTCAAATACTTGTAGGAGCCGACAATGAAAACGCTGTTGAAATGGTATCTTTCGACATCACTGGTATTGCGGATTTTATCCGCATTTCTCTTTGGATCGCTGCTGGGAGGATTGTT
>CAZSOP010000489.1:0-3334 GCA_964608385.1 uncultured Cytophagia bacterium | reverse complement strand
GGAAAAATACCACAAAAAGTCGGGAAATGGTTTTTATATATAGCCTCTTTCTCCTGTTTAGTCGTGCGCAAGTAACGCCCGAGGCATCTCTGTACAATGGTACCGGATTTGCGATATCCGTCTGACCAGTGTCTGCTAATTATGATACTCTGCAACCAAGACAACCCGGCAAGCAAAATGCAAGTAGAAGGGTTGAAAAGTTCTGTAACAAACGAACAATGTACCGACCAGCTATCAGGCTTATGCCGGCTATTTTAGCGGTCCAGCAAGATATAACAGTGCACCACAGTTGTCTTCGTCAAATCAAGTCCTTGTACGCGACAGCGATAGCGTCATCAAAACCCGGACCCTGGACAACTGCTGAGGTAGCGGGTCTCTGGTTTGCACTGTGCGGAATTTTACCTCAGCAGGACAAACCGGTAATCAGCGCTGCTCAGACATCGAATACATCTGTATCTATGCGAAATATGTCAGCAATTTATAGAGCTGCACCAGAAGCTCATGGGACCCATCGGCTGCTTTTCCGAGGATCATTCGGCTCTCTGTTGTACTGTTCAATGAGGAGGTAAATAGCCGGTAACTGTTGAAAACAAAAAGGGGTCTGGGAATCTTCAGGAATGGATATTTTTCTGTTTTGTACAAATACTATCTTCCAGGCCCGTATAATATATATAGGTGGGAAAATCTACTCTTTGTACATGAAATGCCGACCTTTCCATCCGCGGAATCAATTCCGACTCGGCTGAATAGGGCATTATCCTAAACCCTCCGCTCTTGATCATCGCCTGCCGTTTGGCAAAAATAGTAGCGCCGATATAGCATTCGGACAGGTGGATCAGCTCGCCGGGGCGCTCGACATCCTCGACATAATGGCTCTCTTCAGGTCCGTGAAGAATAACACCACCATGAATAAGATCAACATCCGGATGGTCGCGCATATAAGTGATGCGCTTTTCCAGGTGCTCCGGTTTATAGGCATCATCCGAATCGATAAAGGTAACATACGTGCCCAGTGCCGCCTGCATGCCGATATTGCGGCTGGCCGAGAGTTTGCGGTTGGCGTGTTTCATATAGCGCAATGTTGCGTGCTGCATCACCAGCGGCAGGACTAGCGATTCAAGATCATCGCTGCTGCCGTCATCGACGATCAGCAATTCCCAGTCCGTAACGGTCTGGGCAAAAACAGAATCAATGGCTCTTCGAATAAGGTGCCTGCGGTTGTAAACCGGTAGTATAACCGTAATGTCCGGCCGTTCCATCATCATTTCCATTCCTTTGAATTGAATGTTTGTCTCGTTTTGTCTCGTTCCAACGCTCTGCGTCGCTCCACCATGACACCTCCTAATAGATATCTGTCATTTTAATCATAATAATCCCAAGTCGTTTTTGTTTCCCGAAACGAATAAAACCGTACTGCTTTTGGTGCTACACGTTTTCTGTAATTTTATTTCTTGCATTGAGTATCAACTCGGAACTTAAAAAATCTAGTCTAATTTTTTACTCAGGTTGCTCAATAGCATCAGGTTTTTTGCTGATGATCTCTATACGGATGAAGGCTTTTAGCAACCCAAAGATGACTGGACGCAGAGCGTCCAAAAGGCATTCCAACGCGGAGCGTTGGAACGAGACAAAATATTTTTATGTGTTGTTTTTATATGATTTGTTTTTTTATTCTTCGTGTCCTTCGAAAGCTTCGTGGTTGGTTACAATTCTTACCAGACCCTCTTGATATAACATTTTTCAATTTCACACAGCCCCGGCAGGATCAAATTTTTCTCAGCGCCCTCCGCGGTTTCATCGCCTTCCGCATACAACCTAGAACGAATACTGAATATGCACAATTTCATTTTTCATCATGCTCTTCTTTTCCGCCAGGGCAATGGCAATGCTGTTGCGCACCGAAACCGAATCGAGCTTTTCATTGGTTTGCCGGGTTTTTAGACAGTCGATGATATAATCGTACTGATGAAAATAGCCATCCCCCGCCGGCACTTTTGGGAACTTTGACTGCCCACCGCCCGTTTTCCACTGCTGCAGAGTCGGGGTCTGTGAGGAATCATACTCTAATTGTCCCTGCTCAAAAACCGCCGAATAGCTCATTTTAAAAGGGGCGTGGTATTTCCAGCTGCCCTCGGCGTAACAGATGAGCTCCTCATCGAAATAATAGTGGGTCAGCAATGCCCGGTTCAATCCGGTGGCATCCATCAAACCACGCGAGCAGAGAGCGGTCGGATTGCCCACGGCATAATGGATATAGTCGGTATCGTGAACGTGCAGATCAAAGACGCAACCACCGCTCTTCTCCTCCTGAAAAAACCAGCTCTTTTTCCCGGCCCACGCTGGCGGCGCGCCCACCCGTCTGAGCCCCAGACTGAGCAGTTTTCCCATTTTTTCCAAAGCTATCATCTCTTTCAAGATCACATACTCGGGCCAAAAGCGAATGCATTGCCCGACAAAAAGCATTCTGTCGTTTTCCCGCGCCTGCTTGATCATCGAATCACACGCAGAGAGCGACAGCGCCATCGGTTTTTCGACAATAACATCTTTACCCGCTTTGAGACAGCGGTTGGCAAAAGAGTCGTGCAGATAGGTGGGCAGACAGACCGCTATGCAATCAATGTCATCCCGCTCCAGTACAGGCTCCAGTTCTGAATAGAGATCAACCCCGTCAAAAAGGTCGATGCTGTTCTGCTCATCCACTTTAACATTGCCCCGGGTTTGCTGCTGCAGCCGCTGCGCGTCAATCTCCACCACTGCTTTAAGAACCGCCTCCGGATGTTTGTGTATAATAGCAGCATGTACCCCGCCCATAAATCCATAACCGACAATGGCAAGTCGTATCATGAAAACGCTCCCGTCCGTTTATCAATACCTGTGTTAAAAGACAAAATAATGCGCCAGAAAAAAGAGCGCAACCGCCAGCAAAACGGTAAAAATGATTGCCAAAATCGTCCGTGCAATCGTGAGAACCAGAGAGGCAACAGCGACAATCAGCAAAACCGATGTCAGCATGGAGCGAATTTCTGTAGGATTGCCGAATTCGGCATAAAGCGGATTCAGCTGCGGACCAAAAAACACAACCACCACCCACAATAGCGCACTCAGAATGGCAATTCTGAAAAACAGTTTTTTCATCTTGGTTTCCCCAATATCAATGCATTATTTCTGTTTACAATACAACAATGGCCGCGATTATGCAACAAAAAAGCTAAATATCAACAATTTGACCTAAAAAATTGGGATCATCCGGTTAATGCGTACCCAAAACCGCCAAGCTCGCGAGAACGCTGAGAAGTGATATTTTCAATGACTTATTCATCCTCGATATAATTAT
>CAZSOP010000488.1:0-3350 GCA_964608385.1 uncultured Cytophagia bacterium | reverse complement strand
ACGGCTTCCAGGGCAGCGCTGATGGCATCATAGCCCATCACTGTGATCTCGTCGGCTTTGCCGGCTTCTTTGATCGCCCGGATGGCGCCAAGCGCCATGTTATCGTTGCTGGCAAATACAAAACTCACGTCCGGGTTGGCTTGCAAGATATTCTGGAACACATTGTAGCCTTGCTCCACTTCCCAGTTGGCGGTCTGTTCGGCCACTACTTCCACTTTGCCGGCAGTGGCGTCTTTGAAGCCATTGGCGCGGTCGGCCGCATTCTGCTGGCCTGCAATCCCGGTCAGGATCGCCACTTGTTTGCCCTCGATGCCCAGATTGGCCAGGGCATATTCGCCGCCCATTTTCGCGCCGTCGTAGTTGTTCGTGCCGATATACGGAACCGGCTCCAAGCCTTCGGCTTTTACGGCTTCCGGGTCAATGCGCGTATCCAGGTTAATGACCGGAATGCCGGCTTTCTGGGCTTTTTTGATCGCGCTGATCAGGCCGGTCGAAGAACTGGGCACAACACAAATCGCATTGACTTCCCGCGTGATCATATCCTCGATAATGCGCAGTTGCTCATCCGCGCTGCCGTGCCGTTCGCCAGCCTGCACCAACAGTTCGACGCCTTGTTTTTCGGCTTCGATTTTGGCCGCGTTCACCATCGTCACAAAATATTCATTGTTCATCGTCATCGGAATAAACCCGATCACGGTATCGGCCGCCTGAACAGCCCCAGCGAATCCGACAGTCAAACATACGATCAACGTTAACGCGCTTGCCAATACTTTGGTTTTCATGGATGTTCCCGCCGGCAATGATTCAGCCAAAAACGCACGAACCGCCGTGAGCGTGTCATGCTCCGTTTTCACTGAATAACTGCCTGCTCCTTTGTACTTAAATATTGTGAAAAAACATCTAAAAACGACTCGATCCCTTCAAGAACAGCAACAATTTTCCATCGACCACCCCCTTTATCACAGTCTGTTTTGATCCCTTCAAGCATCTCTGTGAAAATTCGTGTAACGATCACCCCCTTTGAAAAGCAAGGCAAAGGCTACCTTGCGCTCCAAATTTATTCCTCGCCGCGGGCCTTCATTCGATCGAGAAAGACCGCGCCAATGATGACGATGCCGATAATAATTTGCTGATAATAGGAGGACACGTTCAGCAGGGTCAGCCCATTGCGCAGCGTGCCCATCATGATGGCGCCCAACAAAGTGCCGAAAATGTTGCCTTCGCCGCCGGCCAGGCTGGTGCCGCCGATGACGGTTGCGGCGATCACGTCGAGTTCATAGCCCATGCCGGCAATCGGTGTGGCATAATCGAGCCGCGCGGTCAGCAGAATGCCGCCCAGCCCGGCCAGTGAAGCGCAGATCACGTAGGCCAGGGTTTCATAAGCTTTGACCTTGATGCCAGAGAGCCGGGCTGCGTCGCGATTGCCGCCGATGGCGTAAATATAGCGTCCGCTTGTCATGCGGATCAGAAACAGGTACCCGAGCAGATAGATCACCAGCGTGTACACGATGAAGATGGGGATTTTGCCAAAGATTTCACAGGTCGCCAGAAATTCGTATTGGGGCGGGATGCCCGAAATCGGCTGTCCGCCTTTCAAGGCCAATGCTCCGCCGCGGGCGATACTCATCATGCCGAGCGTGGTGATAAAGGCCGGCACGCGGCCATAGCTGATGACCACACCATTGACCAACCCGATCAATGCGCTGAACAGCAGAGCCAACACAATGCCGACTGCAATCGGAAACCCCATCTCGACAATCAGATACGCCGACGATAACGAGGTGAACGCCACGACTGAGCCAACGCTCAGTTCAATACCGCCGGTGAGAATCACGATCGTCTGCCCGACCGCAATAATCGCCAGAATAGACGATTGCACCAGAATATTCGAAATATTGCGGCTCTTCAAAAAATGAGGACTCAACAGTGAAAACAAGATGAGAATCGCCACAAAGCCGAGGTAAATTCCATACTGTTGCAGAATTTTCTTAAACATGGTCTCGTTCCCTGCTCGCAAAACAAAAGCAGCCTGTACCGAGGACTGAGAAGCCTTTCGTTTTTGCGAGGCGGGTTAATTGTGATTCAATTTGTGCGCTCCGATGGCATACTGCAAAACATCTTCCTGGGTTAAATCCTGATTCTCGAGGATCGCTTCAACGCGACCCAGACGCATGACCATGACGCGATCCGACATTTTCAGCACTTCCGGAATTTCCGACGAAATCATCAGGATGGCCGCGCCCTGCTGCACCAATTCTTCCATGATTTTATGAATTTCATCTTTCGCGCCGACATCAATACCGCGCGTGGGTTCATCAAAGATAAACACCTGCGCCTGGGTCAGCAGCCAGCGCGCGATCACGACTTTTTGCTGATTGCCGCCGCTCAAATTCTTCACCAACGTCGCCAGGCTCGGGGTCTTCATCTGAAGCTTGTCTTTCAAGTCGGTACAGACGGCGGCTTCGCGTTTAAAGCTCAGCAGCCCCTGCCGCAGCATGGCGGTTAACGAGGAAATCGTGATATTGGTCTTGACCGGGTGATTCAGAAACAACCCCTCGCGCCGGCGATCTTCGCTGAGATACACAATCCCCTGTTTCAGGGCATCGTTGACATTATTGATCTTGACCGGGACGCCGTGCAGGGCAATTTCACCCTGATTTTTGGTGAATTCGCCTATCAGACATTTGGCAAGCTCCGTGCGGCCCGAGCCCATCAGCCCGGCCAGCCCGAGAATTTCCCCTTGTTTCAGATCAAAGCTGATGTCGTGCAACATCTGCTTATAGCCCAGTTTTTCCACCTTCAGTACACTTGTAGAAGTGACATAGCTGTCGGTGCGTTTCGATTCGCTGAATTTCCGGCCCACGATCATGTTGATCAGTTCTTTCAAATCCAGATGATGAATCTCACGCGTCCCGATGTACTCGCCGTCACGAAAGACCGTACAGCGATCTGCAATCTGAAAGATTTCTTCCAGCCGGTGCGATACGTACACAATGCCGCAGCCGACCGCCTTTAATTCGCGAATTCGCCGGAACAGGCACTCGATTTCGGTATCTGATAACGCTGAGGTGGGTTCGTCGAAGATTACGATGTTGGCGTCCAGCGACATGGCTTTGGCGATTTCAACAAGCTGCTGCTGGGCTACGCCCAGGTCTCTGACCAGTGTACGCGGCGAGACGTCAAGCCCGCATTTTTTCAACAGCACTTTGGTCTCGCGCACGGCCCAGGTGATTCAACTTGCCAATCAATTAATTGCCGAAGACGCCAAGCACGGCATGTTTGTCACCGCGTTTTACGGCCTGTACCATATTCCCACCCACACTTTGCGCTTTATCAACGCGGGGCATACG
>CAZSOP010000487.1:0-3388 GCA_964608385.1 uncultured Cytophagia bacterium | reverse complement strand
AGACCCCCCTGTTTTTGGTATTTCCGGATTCCTGCATGGATTACTCTGTGGTTTTTTCTCGTCTTTGCAGCTATTTTCCCCGCTGTCGAGCCTTTTTGCCGGCAATTTCATCGGATTTTTTATCACTGCATTTTTTACCTTCAAAATTATCCAACACTATTTACCCGATAGCGGCTGGAATTATCCCTTATGGCTGATGACGCTGTTTAGTGCACCCCATTTTGTTGCAAACATAAAAACCGGTATGGAAACCCCGCTTCACCTCGCCATCATATTATTCTGTATCTGGGCCTATCTAAAAAACAAGACAAAGCTGGTATGGCTTTTGGGCGTTTTGGCCATTATTTCCAAGCTGGATGCCCTCCCGGTGGTAATAATAATCTGGATACTCTATTTCATAAAGCTTTCCTATAAAAAAAATATGACATTTAAATCCATCCTGAGCGGATTTTTACGCTATGGAATCCTGCCTCTTTTTGTCTGGACTCTGTTCACTCTGTGGATGTTTGACGGTCCCTTTCCGCAAACAGCAAAAGCAAAATGGCTTTACTTTTCTCATCCCTCAGCTTTTTCCTATTTGAGAAAATTCTATCACTTTTCTGCTGCAATTTTTGTCATGCTATTCATGCTGGTATTTTATGCTTTGGTATGGATCAACAAAAAGAGGAAACAAGAGGGGTTGGATAAGATTATTTATGCCATCGTCTCTGCTGCTTTGGTAGGATTGTACACGCTTTATAATCCCCTGGAACAGCACTCATGGTATTATGCCATACCGGAATTTCTCGTCATGCTGCAAATCGCAATATTGACCGTAATATTATACAAGCACTACGGAGATAAAAAAAAATTGATCTGGCCTTTTCTTTTTGCCGGTGTTTTTTTGTTTACTGCTGTAAACGTATACCGCCAGGTCCATCACACCTTGAATGTCTTTAATACGATAGAACGGGAACGGATAGCGGCGGGAAACTGGTTGCACACACACAGCTCTGCTTCCGATATTCTGCTGGCTGGTCACGGCCATATTGCCTATCATTCGCATCTCTATACCATCGACTATTCCGGTCTCAATTCTAAAATTTCAACCGACCTGGAACTCGATCTGGATAAGTTGATCAGCAAAACCAAACCGACTTTTATCGCGCTACCCGGACTCTTAAGCGGAGATAACAAGATGTCCAACACCTATAAACTGGTAAAATCCTTTTATAACATTGCAGCGGACGGCAATCACCCCGCCTGGAGAATCTATACCCAAACACCTGTTGCCTGCAACAACTATCATTATATAATAAAAGAGCGGATTTCCGGAGCCAACATTTGTGAAAAAAACAATCTCATTGTCGCCAGCGGATCTAAAATTTTATTTAAAAATCTAACCGCAGCGGATAACAGATTGATCATGGGAATCGAAAGATCGCCATTTGATCTCCTCTTAACCGCTCACCTTGTCGATTCAAAAAATCAAATCTTATTGTCTTCTGTGAGGATAGAGGGAGTTGATTCGTTTAGGAATCCGGCATACAATCGGACGTCAGAATGGATCGTGTCTTTACCGGATGAGGCCGCCTTTGATTTCTTGCTTACATGTCGCAACAGCTCAACCGGTAAACCCGCTGCCATAAAACTCATCAATCCGGTAATCGAACGTATCGTATCCAAAGGCACAACCCGTCATTCATATTAAGGCGCCCTGTTCCAATACGCTTCCTGCAGCTGAATTAATGATAATGTACGTGTTGAAAGATTAAAATAATAGTGGCGATGCCGGGGAAATGTCCGCACAAGCAAATCATTTTTTTCATCCAAATCTCTGGCAAATAGAACATCGTTTTCCAATTCAATATCATTATATGGAAAACCGGCGATATAGGGTGTCACTTTGTTCTGTTCATCTGCTGTGATCACCACGATGGCGGGTTTATCAACGTCGAAGAAATGATCCGGCAGGTTATAATAATCACCGCGCTGATGGTAGAGCCATAACCGGCCGGGCAAGTATCCGGCAAAAGTAATAATCGCGGTGACGGCGAGAATGCGATTCACAAAAAAGACAGAACGCTCATAGGCAGGATATTTGATTTCAGCCATTTGAAACAAACCAAAAGCCGATAAAATAATGAGAAGAGGCGTTATTTCAAAAAGAAAACGGGGACCATAGCTGACGCCGTGATAATGATAAAAGCTATAAGCCAGAGTATTTAAAAAAACCAGTACAATGACAGGTCTGATGATTCGGCTTTTGGTTTTCCTAAAGGCGAAAATCAGGGGAAACAGCGATAACAGGGGAATGCCAAAAAGATCGAACGAGAGCACAAACAAATTGATGGCGACGTTTTTGAAAATATGCCAGCCTGGTTGCAAGGGCGTATCAGCAAAATAAAGTTGATGTGGAGTCAATAGAAAGTTGCCGGTAAGCAACGCATTATAAGCGAAGAGCAGTAAAAGGCCGGGTATAAAGGCCAATAGATAAAAGACCCAACCCGAAAAACGGGCACGGGCTTTATCTCTTCCATTTCTTTTAAGAAGGAAAAACAAAGAGAAGACAAACAATACAACCGCGGATAGGGGACGAAACAATATCAATGCTCCGCTTAAAAATCCGCTGCCAAGCATAGCCGTTTTGTCTTTGCCGCTATACTCTATCAACAGATAGGCTGCCGGCATGAAAAATAAAGAAGCGGCGATATGGCCAAAGTAACTCGCCCCCTGCTGTAAAACAAAGGGTGACAGAAGCATGAGGATTAATGTATAGCAGGCGATTTGCCGGTTAAACCATTTTTGGGCAATACCATAAACCATAGCCGTTAAAGCAGCCGTCAATAACGGGTTGATAGCCGGCAAGAGTTTCAGCCAGATGCCAAAGAGGAAAATGAAAGAGGTGCCCGGGAAAAAAATACCAAACCATTTTTCATCCTTGACGAGCGTATATGGAAAAAGAAAGGAATCCGCGGCTTTTTGTGGGGCTGGTGCCCATAGCTTTAAAGCGGCAAATGTTTTGGCCTGGAAGAGATAACACGCCTCATCGCGGATCTGGGGACCCTGATAAATAAAGAGCTGAATGGAAAGCGTGAGAAGAAAGATGACAAGCAGGCTGAGAAAAATCCATTTTCCCTTTGCATACCCAACAATCCTTTTTTCCAGCGCTGCTCTATGCAAAAATGCACGATAAAAAAATAAAAACACCGGCAAAAGTGTAACAACCTCTCGAAAATAAAATACCCCTTTAAAATCGGTTATTGCAATCGGATCCGCAATATCCCATAGCCAGCGAAGGATCAAACAGGCTATTCCGGCTATCCAGTAAATCATGATCCATCTACCCTTTTGATCAATCGATTGATGATCCGTGAATCGACCCGGCTGTCGAATTTTCGTGCAAAAA
>CAZSOP010000486.1:0-3393 GCA_964608385.1 uncultured Cytophagia bacterium | reverse complement strand
GGCGGGGGTATTCTGGCGCTTTCCGGTGTCGCCTTTGCCACCACAGGTCCTGCGGGACTTGCTTTTTTGCCAAAAAAGTCTTGTCAGTGCGATCAGCTTTTCTGGTCGGCTGGGTGGTCTGGTTTGCCTCTATCGTGGCGGCGGTATTGTATGCTCTTGGTTTTGCTTTTTTTGCCGTTGACATGAGTCAGAGTTTGCTGCAGCTCTTTACCGGAAATACGGTTGCATGGCTCGGATCGCGTTTTATCGTCAGTATGATTGCCATAGCCGCTACTCTGGTTTATACCTTTGCGCTTTTACGGCGAAGCGGCGGCGGCAGTCACTGGGTCAATTTCGGCAAGGTGTTTTTCTTTATCGTTCTAATTGTTGCCGCTCTGTTTTCAATGCTGACCGCTCTGCGCACCAATCTCTTTGCCGCCTCACGGGTGGTGATGACAATGGGCCAGGATCGCACCATGACGCACTTTTTAGACGGTGTCAGTGAAAAGCGGGGAACCCCTACAACCGCGATATGGGCTACCGCGTTACTTGTGGTAACGCTGCTGCTCGTCCTCCCCGATGTGGCCGTGGCCGGTGCAGCTTCCAGTTTGATCTTTCTGATCAGTTTTGCTATCACGCATTCTATCAGCTATCTAACCCGTCGTCGCGGCGGTACCGGCCATATGCCGTTTAAGGTGCCGCTGTTTCCCCTTATTCCGATAACCGGAGTACTGGCCTGCCTGTCCCTGGCTCTGTTTCAGGGAATATCAGTACCGTCTGCCGGTCGCAATGTTCACGACCAGCTTCGCGCCCGTCTGCTCAGCAGTATTGTCCGGACACGCGTTGCTCAAATTACCTTTTTAAAAGTTTTCTCCGAAAATACCGCTTTGCAGGTATACAAAAAAGGACGACAGGACCTCAACCGCTTTGCCCGTGATGAGGTTCATCTCAATTACGATGTCAAAATCGCACGTAACAACAACATTGCCGAAGAGATCATCAAACAGGCGCACAATCATGATCTGATCGTTCTCGGCCTGCAGCGCTTTAGCCGGCGGCGACGAACCTTTGGGGAAATTACCCTGCAAATTGCCGGAAATCTCGATTGCGCCATTCTGATGATCAATCACAAGGGGTAACGATCAATGTTCTGCAATCTATTTATATTTTTTCAGCGGTGCTCTATTTTACTCTGGCTCGTTTTGTTTTTACTTGTCACCATGATGCTTGCTGTTGAACCCGGACTGACCTATGAATCTGTAACCGATCCCTGGCAGGTTCCGCTTTTAATTGAGCGGCAAAACCGCAGCGATACACTCCGCTTCGGCGTTGCTGCAGGCGCCGGCGATGCCTTTGATGTGCAAATCGATGTACCGGCACCGCCACCACCGCCGAACGGAGAACAACTGTTTTTCAAGACGAGCGGCATTTTCGACCGGTTGCTGTCTGATTTGCGTTCCAATCTCGATTCCACCCATACTTTTTTACTCGTCATCGTCACCACGGATTCGGTCACATTGAGCTGGGATGCCTCTGATTTTCCACAGGGGGTTATCCCGGGCGCTCTCTTGTTAGACGATGTGGATATGTTGAAAAATCCCGATCCCATTAGACTCGGAAGCGATACCCTGAGAATTAAATACAAGGCAGCGAAAACATTTTCCGGTGTCGGTATTCGTATCGAAACTCGACCACAGAATTTGCAGGTCAATATCGATGGCAGGGCATATACAACCCCGCAACTTTTTGACTGGATTCCCGGAACCCGACATCTTGTTGCCGCGATAACCCCTCAGCCGCTAACCGAGTTTCAACGCTATGTTTTTAACTCGTGGAGTCACGGACTCGATGCCACCCATAGCCTTGTCGTGCCCGATGATTCGGCCCGGTATGTGGCTGACTATAAGATGCAATACTACCTTGATGTGCAATCGCCCTATGGTGAGGTAAAGGGCAGAGGATGGCACGATGCGTCGTCCTGGGTAGACGTGTCTGTCGATAGTCTGGTAATGATGAATGATTCAATTCGTTATCAGTTTGTATCATGGCAGGGTGATATTCAGAATGCGGCCAATCCTTACCGGCTGCAAATCGATCGGCCTCTGTCCCTCCTTGCCGGATGGCAGAAACAATTCACTCTTTTTCTGAACGTTCAGCCTGAAAATGGTGGTATGGTGCAAAGGCAACCACAGCACAACTGGTTTGATGAGAGCAGTCGCGTTACTCTGACCGCCGTGCCTGCACAGGGTTTTCAGTTTGATCGATGGACGGGTACGATCAACGCCGACTCTTCTGTCATTACCGTTACGATGAATGTTCCCCACAGCCTTGGTGCTAATTTTTTTTCTGCGGATGTTTTTGCTCAGCTGCACACGGAACCGCCGGGACTTGAAATTCTGGTTGACTCTGTTTCCTGTATCTCTCCGAAAATATTCATATGGCCTTGGGTCTCAGTACACGAGCTGTCAGTACCGTCGCCGCAATATAAATCAGAGCGGCATCGCTTCGTTTTTGAAAAATGGTACCACGGCGAGCCACGGACGCATCAGATCACAGTCGAGAAAGATTCTGCATTATATATTGCAGTGTTCAAGAGTCAATATCGTGTTGAAATCAACTCCAGAGTCGGCGCTGTGCAAGGAGCCGGATGGCATGATGATTCCAGTATGGTTTATCTGGCGGCAGATAGCATGGTTATGCAGGGTGACAGTATTCGCTATCTCTTTGATGGCTGGCAGGGCGATATTGTCTCTAAACAAAATCACTATGCATTGCTTGTGGATAGTTGCAAAACGATTTCTGTCAACTGGCGAAAACAGGTCGGAATTAAATCCAAGGTGTATCCGTCACATGGCGGTCAAATCCTGCGCGATCCCGACAAGACATGGTATGATGAAAATGAAATGGTTCGCCTGATCGCCAGAGCTGCGACCGGATTTGATTTTGTTGGCTGGCAGGGGGATGTGCAGTTGGGAGATTCCATTCTCATCCTGCCGTTGAGTGAACCGCTCAATATATCGGCCTATTTTTCGCCTAATACTGTGGTAACGTTGGCTCAACCAGTCATACCGTCATCTTTGGTTTTACAACAAAATTATCCAAATCCGTTTAATCCATACACCGAAATTCGATTTTTTATTCCAAAATCCGGAGAGGTTTCTCTCGATATCTACAACAGCAGAGGCGAACGGGTAGATCACCTATTGACCGCGCGTCTGGAGAGAGGATGGCACAAGTTGTTTTGGCGGCCGGCTGATATCAGTTCCGGCATTTATTTTTACGTATTGCGGTTTGATCAAACCACTATTAAACGGCGCTGTCTCTATCTGAAATAGAGTTTTCGGCAGTTGATCCGAATCAAGACATCCCGAGCAAAGCAGAAAATTACACTGATTGATCGATGCGTTTCTGAGA
>CAZSOP010000485.1:0-3405 GCA_964608385.1 uncultured Cytophagia bacterium | reverse complement strand
AAAGCCTGGATTATGGAGACAACTGGCGTTTTTGCAATCAGTGGGGCAAAACCCTGGCCATTAACATTAGTCCTGATGATCCTGATGTTATCTATGAATCCGCCAATTTCTATGGTAATTTTATCAGTAAGGACGGCGGCAAGCTCTGGAAGGCGATTAACCTGGGTATTCTGGATGGTGCGAATTGGGTGGACAGTGCCGAGCGCTTTATCTTTCATCCAGAGGAGCCGGGTCATTTATTTATGTGTTCGAGTATCGGTTTAATCTACCGCACCCTCAATCAGGGTGAAATATGGGCCAGAGCGGCGAATCCACCAGGCTTGACCGTTAAATATGTTTCTATAGACTTTGCGGCCAACGTTCTCTATGCTGCCAGTCAGAATCATGGTGTTTTCAAGAGTCCGGATTATGGTGTCAGCTGGGAAAACGTAGGGGAGGTTGTCAGCGGTATAAAGAACAGAGTAATTCGCTCCATGGTTTCAGGAGAAAACAATTATATCTACGTCGGCACACTGGAGAATGGTGTATATCGGTATGTTGAGAAAAGATAAAACCGTTACTATTTGCTTTCTTATACTTTTGGCCGCATTTGCTGTTCGGTTTGGATATATTTTAACACGTCCTGTCGTACCGCTCTGGCCGGATGAATTTTATTATTTGGAGGCATCACAAAATCTCTATTCAGGAGAAGGCTATAGGGTTCATGACGCTCCCACGGCATATCACCCTGTGGGTTATTCCCTGTGTTTGAGTCTTTTTCATTTTACGGGTTTTGATTCTGTGTTTGCATTTCAAGTTGCACAAGTTTTTGCTTTTTTGTTGTTATTGTTTGTTTTATATCGATTCTGCAGAATTCTATTTGATGAAAAGGTCGCTCTCGTCGCTATCTTTTTAGTTGCCTTTTATCCCTACTGGATATTTACACCGGCGAGACTATTGCCGACGACTTTTTTTACTTTGTTTTTATTGCTTGCGACTTTTTTCCTATATAAAAAGAAAGTTAACCCGTCAAAAGTGAATGCGGTTCTGGCAGGGTTTTGTTTTGGTATTACCGTTTTGATGAAAAGCACGGCTTTGATCGTATTTATCTCTGCGTTGATTTGGTATTTTTTTGCAAGCCCGGAAAGGACAAGGCAACGGTTGGCAACGATCACATTACTGATGATTCTTGTGATTGTTGTCCTTGCTCCGTGGTTATATCGAAACAGCCTTGTATTCGGCAAACCCCTTTTGGGGACCAATTTTGGCTACAATCTATGGCTGGGCAGCCATGCGGATGCAAATTTGCATTCCTCTGTCAATCAAAAGGCGATACCGGAATCTTTACAAAAGCAATTATCGCAGGCTTTGAATGAGGTTGAGCGGGACCGGATCTTTTTAAATGCAGCGCTTCGGGAGATAGCTCGTTCACCCGGAGAAGCTTTTTGGGGGTTTCTAAAAAAGTCGGTCTATTTCTGGCGCCCGAATATATCGCCGACTACGAGTAAGCACTTTCATACGACGAGCCTGCAATGGATCAGTATACTGAGCGTTATGCCTTTACTCGTTTTCGCTTTACTTGGATTTTATTCGGCTCTGCGAAACGGCAATACGGATCTCTATTTATTGGTCATCTATATTGTTGTGTTTACCCTTGTACATGCACTTTTTTTCCCAAAGGTGCGTTTTCGATTGCCTGTAGACATTTATTTGTTTATGCCGGCAGCCTATTTTATAAAGTACACTATTCACGGTTGAGGATATGAGTTTGCTCGACGATTATGAAAAGAAAAAATCCGGGAATATGCGCAGTGATCCCACATATCAGCATCTGAATCATGAGATTCGTTCCGTGATTCAGGGATTATTGGGATATATTGCGATATTCGGAGATGAAGTCAAACCCCGGCTTACGGTTGAGCAGACCCAACTCTATGATCGTATTGATTTTTTTGCTTTAAAGTTATCCGATTATATTACTGAATTACTGGAGCTGGTTAACGAGGATACAGAGTGAGCAAGATAAGGAGTCTTTTGTGAAACAGTCCTTTTTCTTTATGTTAATATTGTTTGGTCTGATATTTATCAACAGCAGCCTTTATGGCGATCAGAAACCATATGACCTGACGGTTATTGAATCCAACCGATCCTATATGGACGTGGACGTACAATTTAAGGAGGCGGTAATCACTCAGGAACAGAACGGGGGGAGCTGGTATTCTAAAATTACGATACCGGGATGTTCTTATACAAGGCTGGAAAAGTATCCCCGTCTTCCCTTTACTCAAATTTTGCTGGGTATTCCACCTGAAGGCGACCCCGAGATCGAACTCCTTGAACAAAACATCGTTACACAAACGGTCGGCACTATTCCTACGGTTCCGGTAAGCGAAGGAAAAACCGCCGATCATCTTTATTTTCAATTTGATACAGTTTATCCCGAAAATCTGTTGCAGTTGTACCCGTCCGGGTTTGTGCGTACGCAGCGAATCGTTAAAATCGGATGTCATCCCGTACGGTATAATTTTGCCACTCAAACGGTAGAGATCGTAAAATCCCTTCGTTTTCGGCTCTATTTTTCCGCTGATGCAGCGGAATCCAGATCTGTTAAATCCACGACAGACAGCAATACCGGTTTTGAATCTTTTTATAAAGCCCATTTGGCCAATTATGAAGCGGCCAAGACCTGGCGCCGGGAGCCGGTTAAAGCCCTTGATCTTCAAAAATCATCGTCTTATCTCAATACTCCCCACCGCTATAAAATATATGTTGAACAGGATGGTGTTTATTCTATCAGCGGAAAACAGCTCGAAGATAAAGGCGTCGATCTCGCTTCAATAAATCCGCGTACGCTTTCCATGCTGCATAAGGGCACCCCCATACCCATTGTCATTGAAGGAGAAGAAGATGGTCGGTTTGACCGCGATGACCGGATAATTTTTATCGGATACCATAATTACGGAGATGATACCTATTACAGTTGGTATTCCAACTCCAATGTCTATTGGCTGATTTGGGGAAGCGGCGTCGGTGTCAGATTTGCGCAAATCAACGGAGCCGATTCCGGTGTCAGCGACACCCTCTCTGTCGCAACGACAAAAAAACATTTGGAAAAAGACTTGATTTATGAAAGACTACTCGAAGTCCCGAGAGAGGATATAGATCACTGGTTTTGGACTCAATTTCACCAGTATGAAGGTTCTTCAGAAAACAAAGCAGCCGGAGAATACACCTTTGATTTAAAGATGAACCATGTGGTTGATCAGTCGATGATGAAGGTGGATATTGAATTATTCGGCAACAGTTCTCTTGCTTTCCGCAATCCCGATCATCATGTTATTGTTAAATTGAATCAACAAGAATTAGATCATCTAAAATGGGATGGTCGAAACAAGTATACCTATCACAAACATGTTCCGTTTACGG
>CAZSOP010000484.1:0-3421 GCA_964608385.1 uncultured Cytophagia bacterium | reverse complement strand
TGGCAATGAATTTGATAAAAATATCGCTCTTGTATTGATAGCGATAACCGATACGCGCAATATAAACATCCCGGACGATCAATTCATCATATCCGAGGCCGATAAGCGTATGCGGCCGGCTGACCGGAACCTCTTTGTAGGGGGGCAAATCCTTATAGCTTTTTATCAAAAGGCCATGTAATCTCAGAGTGTGTTTCCCGGAAAAGGTACGATAAATATCCAAAGCAGCCTTAATCCGGGAATAGGAAACATTCGAACCGAGAGACCTTAAACTCATCTCATACCCCAGGCGCAAATGTGTTCCATACCGCGGTAACAAAACATCATCCAGGCGGTCAATATCCAATTTGTAATTTATGTGAGTCAGTTCGTCATTCCAAACCGAGTATTCCAACAACTCGGAGGGAGGTGCAATGTCAGGCTCGATGTTCATCGTTTCATAGCCGAACTGCAATTCCAGATTTGCATACTTTTCCAGCAAAAACCCCATACCCGCGGCAAAAGTGGTCGAATTGTCGTCATACGTCGCAACGCGGTCTCCTTTAACATCATAAATACGAGTTGGAATATCTTTATATACAGCGGCAAGAAACGGATAAACCGGCGTATTCATGGTCCTGGAGGGGTAAGAAACCTTGAAATTCATTCTTTTTAGACCGGCGAATTGAATCTCATACGCCCAGCGTAATCCGGGAAGCAAAAAATTATTGGCCAGCAATCCGGCAGCAGCCACGAGCTGATGCCGGTCGTTGTATCGTATTCCCAATCGCAACTTTCTGTGCGGCGCTTCTCTGACAAAAATCGTCAAATCGACATGGTTGGTACCTGCCGGTTCAATGGTGTAAGTAATATTTTCAAAATATCCCAGGGCATACGCATCCATAATGCGTTGATTCAATATTTTTGTATCAAGGCTGTCTCCCGGCTGAATCCCCAACAGATGATAAATAAAGGAAAACGGAAGCGTTTTATGCTCTCTTACATGAATGCTCTTGATGATGGGGTTCTGCCGCTCTACAAACTTTAGATAAATGTCAAGTGAATCTCTGCCCCCGGCAACATGAATATTACTGATGCCGTGTAAAGCAAGCTGTATAGTATTGCTGTCATGTTGGGTTTTTTTTAGATCAAAAGCCCGAATGAGCTGTAAAAATTCATCAAGATGGCTATTGGCTTCACATTCGCCGGCAAGAAGAATTTGATCGATTTTATCTTCGGCAAAATCAGCCGCCGTAAATAATGCCAGGTCCGGATGTAAAAAGATATCCGCTTGCCTTACATTTCGGCTCCATTTTTCACGGTCATAGATGGAAATGGTTTGCTCGAGAATTTCTATCGCAGAATCCAGTTCCCGGCGGCTCTTCAAAGGGCTGCTGAGATCAACCGCAATGACGATATCAGCACCCATCTCCTTAACAATATCAACGGGTAAATTATTGAGCAATCCCCCATCCACCAAAAGAGAATCACCCCAATCTACAGGTGAAAAAATAGTTGGAATAGCCATGGTGGCCCGCAAAGCTTTGGCAAGAGAACCGGACTGCAAAACCACTTCATTCCCGGTTACCAGATCGACGGTGACAGGGCGAAAGGGGATGGGCAAATGGTCGAAATCCTCTACATTCTCATAGGGAAAGGTCAGACTCGAAAGGAGCAGAGAAATTTTTTGCCCGTTAATCAGTCCGCGCGGCGGCATGGGCTTGAATCTCCTGAGCCCGAAGGTCAACTGATACCTGCCACTCTCCTTGCGGACGAAATAGGGCAACAGCTGCCGTTCCGGCGTATCGGAAAAAATCTCTTCCCAATCGGTTTCATGTACAAGTTTTTCAAGATCGTCACCGCTGTAACCGATCGAATACAATCCGCCGGCAATCCCCCCGATACTGGTTCCGACGATATAATCGATGGGAATATTCAACGAGTCGATCAATTTCAGCGTGCCGATGTGAGCAAAGCCCTTGGCGCCGCCTCCGCCCAACACCAAACCGATTTTTGGCCGCTCGATTGCAAAATTTATGCTTGTTTGGAAACAACCAAACAGAAATATGAATATCCATCGTTTCATTTTTGTTCCCATCCAACTTGACCAAAAACGATAAAAAGGGCTATCGAAGCCGAAATGATCACAATCCACCGGAACATCCCGGTAAAATACCCGGTAGCGATATTTGAACCGGTCATGGAGAGCGAAACCGCATACCACGGTAATTTACGTCCGACCGGCACATAATCGGCAGCGAAATTTTTTTGGCCCCAGGACAGCAAAATTGCGAACCTCAGAGTCAGAATGAAATACAGCGCGACGATAATGATCATTGTCGGTTCCACAGCTCTTCTCCAAATCACAGATGATGATATGGATAATAATACATTTTTTTTATGAAAAATTCTACTCTAATTTCATTTTGAATAGATGCGTTTTTTAAGATTGATTTGCTCATTCTATTTTTATATTTTATTACATCAAAAACATGACGATTCAAAAAGCTGGGATCACTATGGACAAACAACCAACGTCAAGATATTGTTTCCTGTGCGGAGAAGAGAATCCGGTGGGTTTAAAAATGCAGTGGCAAAACGACAGGAAAATCAACAGGGTCATCGGTAAGGTAACCGTGCCTGAACATTTTAACGGCTATCCCGGTGTTGTACATGGCGGTATTGTGGCGACGATTCTGGATGAAACCGCCGGCAGAGCGGTATTGCTCAACGATCCGATGAATTTAATGGTAACGGTCAAGCTGGAGGTTGCCTACAAGCAGCCGACACCCACCGAAACCGAGCTCACCGTTATCGGCAGGGCAAAGCGCGAAACCAGCCGTAGAGCCATGGTGGAAGGCGAAATCATTTTACCCGACGGCACGGTGACCGCAATCTGCAGCGCCCTTGTCGTGCAACCTCCGGATGAGTTTAAATCATCATGGGAAGAGGAAAAGAAATACTGGAAGGTGCGGTGATGATATCAATGCCTGAACCCGTGACATCTTCTTGCAAACGTTTGGCGGCAAAAAGGCACTGATGTGTGCCGGTCCCCGGAATGGCTATATTGACAAAACTGTATTAAACAGAGCCTCTCTGATTGTTTTGAGGATCGATTGTTTTGATATATTGCCCTTGAATGAAACAATAACAGTCTCCTGTGCGGCAAAAGTCTTGTGAAAACCGATGCCGGCAAGCGCATCATCGCAGTAATGTTATCTTGTTAACAACCCGTTTTCCGCTTCCTGAAATGACACAAAAATAGACTCCACTTGGCAAGAGATGGCCTGTTTCATTTTTCCCATCCCATGTATAAACAGTAAAGCCGGGATATATCTGTTTGTTCGTAGCCGAGACAATACGCCCCATGATATTAAAAATCGCAATATTGATTTCAGTTTCTGTTACCGCAAAAAATTTTATGTTTGTTCTTGAATTAAAG
>CAZSOP010000483.1:0-3437 GCA_964608385.1 uncultured Cytophagia bacterium | reverse complement strand
AGCGCTCTTGGCGAGCTTGGCGGTTTTGGGTACGCATTAACCGGATGAGCCACAAAAAGATGTTCGCCAGGTGGGAATGCGAAACTTGTTTCACTTTTTCCGAAAAGTGTCCGAAAGTTGAATGAAATGGTGTCCGAATTTTAGTGAATTTTCCAGTTGGAGTGCCGATCCGCATCCGATTCCGCAAAATAGTCAGTTGAATGTTGCAGGTTGTGTTTATAACAATGGCCGGGGAGCAGCAGGGGCAAGCCGGATTGCTTTGTATCTATCGCTGAATGGTGATACCAATCTTGGCAATGGTGTTTATACAAGCAACCGGTCGGTGAGTGCATTATCCAGCGGCTATTCCCGGAATATATAGTGGTACTTAAAATTTCCGGATCCTGGCAGCGGTATCTATTATGTATGGCTCTACTATCTTGTTGATTGCGATAACCAGATTGTAGAATCAAATGAATCATCTGTGACTAGAGATTACATCAGTGTCTTTGCCAGCCGTGCCAATGCAGTAGGAATTTCCAGTTGATGTAGTTCGAGCCATTCGTTTAGTTTATCCTCGATCAGTCGGGTAATCCACAGCCTCGATGAATGCATCCGTTTGAAATTAAAATAATACTTGTCACCGATTTGGGTAATGGTATAGTTTTCAATAAAAAACCGGGTCTCCTGCTCTTCGCCGTGCAATCTGACCGCAAAAGAGATTATCTTCCTGCCGCTATCGATATCCAGCGCTTCCAGCTTGCCATAGCGTTTGATCTTTGTCTCCAGACGCTGATGGAGCAGAAGAGAAATGCCTTTGTCTCCAAGTTTACCAAACACGTTCATATGATACCCATTTAACTCTATTGACTCTACTTGTTAAATTTTTCCCACATATGTATATCTTCAGCGAAACAAGCAAATCCGCATTTCCCACTACTGTGCCGGATTTTCTGCCTGCCATCCATAGGTCTGATAGTGCCAATCGAATGTCTCTCCGTCAACATTAATCACCACAAACCCCTCTGCAAATCCATCTCTGGGGCCGCGCCACCAGCGTCCGGATACAGCGCCGCCGGTAATATAATGCACATCTTTGTATACAATTTCTTCTATCACATGCAGATGTCCCTGAAGCACGAGTTTCAGATTGTGTGACTGAAATAATTCGATCACCTGATCAGAATTGGCAACAACCGTCGAGGCAGAGAGTGCGGCGGTACCGCCGTTATTGATCTGCTCCATGGCGGAGATAAAAGGAATGTGTGTCGAAATCACAATAGGCGTATTCTGATCGACTCCGCTGAGATCGGATTTAATCCATTCCATTTGCAGAGAATCAACCTGACCGATATAGCGGCGCTCCGGTGTATAGCCAATGCCGTCCAGAATCATAAAGTGCCAGCCTTTATGATCGAAAGCATAATAGGTGTTTTCCAGTTCGAACTGTTCCTTGTACATCAACTTGCCATAGGACGGATGTTGCGGATCGATACCACTTTCCCGGTAAAGGCCGAAAACCTCATGATTTCCCAGTGTCTGATACACCGGCATATCAAAATCCTGAATAAGATTGCGGTAGAGCGCATACAGGGATTTTGCGCGGTCATAGGGTTGTCCCAATGCATCCATAATCAGATCGCCACCGGTAATAACAAAATCCGGCCGCAACTCGTTAACCGTTTCAATAGCGGCATGAAAACCCTGATCCGCTTTGAGTTCGGGCTGAACGTGTATGTCGGTCATAAAGACAAAGCGAAAGGATTCCTTGCTCTTGTTTGAGCATGCGGTCAGTGCTGTCAGAATAACTGCCGTCAACAGCAATATAAATGACAGGTGGCGCATTAATTTATTGTTCATCTTTTCCTCCCTGTTATAGTTTGTATCAACTTTGAAAATCCTGGCTTATCCCTGTTTATCCCAGCAGTATGTACACAACTTGCATTTACTCAGACCAATGGCGTTGACCATATCCTCCATGAGCTGATAGCGGAGTGAAGTGAGATTAAGCCGTTTTCTGATTTTTTCGATCATTTGCGCATATTTATCAGACTCTGCGTTCAGATAATCTTCAGGTACGGTTTCGGCATTGCCTTCGATTTCAGCGATTGCTTTGCGTCCGGCGAGGTCGAGTTCGGAACGCGAGCTGGAGAAATTGAGGTATTTACAGCCGAAAATAAGCGGTGGACACGCCGGTCGCATATGGATTTCTTTAGCTCCATATTCATAGATTCGCTGAATGGTTTCACGCAACTGGGTACCCCGGACAATCGAATCCTCACAAAAAAGCAAACGCTTATTCTGAATAAAATCAAGAATAGGAATCAGTTTCATCCGTGCCACAAGGTCGCGATAGGATTGATTTTGCGGCATAAAGCTCCTCGGCCAGGTCGGCGTATATTTAACAAAGGGACGCCCCATCGGAATGGAAACCTGATTTGCATAGCCGATGGCATGAGCAACTCCCGAATCGGGAATACCCGCGACCAGATCCGGTTTTATGTCATCCCGTTTTGCCAGGGCCGCACCGCAGCGATAGCGAACATTTTCCACGTTCTTGCCCTCGTATGTCGATGAGGGATAGCCGTAATAAATCCAGTGAAAGGCACATATCTTCAGATAATCGGAAGGGGGCAATTTCTGTTCGAATCCATCCGCCCTGATCAACACCACTTCACCCGACCCCAGTTCGTATTCGAATTCAAATCCTAGATTGACAAATGACGTGCTTTCAAAAGCAGCGCACAGGCCGGTGGTACGCTTCCCCAGAATAATCGGTGTTCGTCCGTAATAGTCACGGCCGGCATAGATGCCTTCATCGGTAAGCAGCAGCACAGAACAAGACCCATTGATTTGTTGTTGTGCATAGCGTATTCCTTCCTCAAAAGTATCACCATGATTGATCAGGGTGGCGATAATTTCTGTAGGACTAATCGTATCACCGCTCATTTCTGAAAAATGGGCTGTTTTATTTTTAAAAGCATTTTGAATGAGTGAGGATTTGTTGTTTATTTTCGCCACCGATGCAATACCATAGCGACCGAGGTGTGAATTGATTAAAAGGGGTTGCGAATCGGTATCGCTGATAATACCGATTCCCGAGCGCCCATGAAATTTCAGGATATCATCTTCAAATTTAGAACGAAATTGACTGTTTTCAATATTATGAATGCCGCGGCTTATCCCCTTTTTATTCAATACAGCCAATCCACCGCGCTTGGTACCGAGATGGGAATGATAATCTGTACCGTAGAAAAGAGATTTTACACAATCCTGTTCGGAGATGACGCCAAAATAACCACCCAAAACTCGTTCTCCTTGATGCTCGAATCTTGATTCAGGAAAAACATACATTCAATCATCAATGATCATTAAAAAAGATTGGATATAATTTCATACATACCGACATAGGTACCTATAGCGCTTCCGAGGCCGGTCAGAAGAAAAACCAGAAAGAT
>CAZSOP010000482.1:0-3455 GCA_964608385.1 uncultured Cytophagia bacterium | reverse complement strand
CTTGGCGTTTTCTCAGCGGTTAAAAAAGTACTCATTATTCGGAAGAACCTGTTTTTTTCTATCAAGACCTTGTATATAATCAATTTGATAATTCTCCTTTCAAAGATAATATCAAATTATTTTTGTTAAATGCATGGGAGTGCTGAAAATCACCGAGGTGCTCCATACATCAGCTGAGATTGTGTGCCATAGGGGCAAGAGCCACCTGCGATGCGGAGAGGATGCCGATCACAAGACTCAATTGCATCGGAGCCTGGCCTATACGATCGCGACGGGCATCACTGCCCGGTGCGACCAATCCTGTCAAGCCTCTGCCCGACGATCTACGGGCAAGGAAGAGCGTTGTATTCAGGCGCGGAATGGAGCGACACACCGGGTGTCCGCAGGTCAACGACTGTGGTGTGGAGCGGTGCAATGGAACATAAAAAGGCAGGTCTAAACAACACTATTACATTTTGAAAAACGTTGCCACAGCCCCCGCCAGGGGGCACCAGGAACCAGCCCCGGGCGTTAGCCCGTGGAACAAAAGCTAAAAAAATAAAGCCCCCGCCAGGGGGCGAAAGAGTGGGGGCGGGTGGGTTGTCCTGCTCGCAGGCTTCGCGGTGAACAATTCATACCATCAACCCTTCCTGATGAAAATTTTTTGTTTTCGCCCGATCCGTTTGACCGGGTACCCAGGCTCAAAGGCTTTCCCCTTTGAAGTAAAATATCCATACTTTTAAAAACCTGTCTCCCTGCAACCCCCTCCGCAGAATCTTCTTGAATTGTTGCCCAAATTATGGTATACTAATATTTATCGATTTAAACCAAATCGACTCTTTTCCGTCTAAAATCCCTGTAAGCAAAGGAGCATAAGCATGAACCAACGCGTATTTTTTACCCTCATCATCGTCATCCTGTTGTTCGGCGGCAACTCGCTCTATTCCGAAACCAATATTTTCGGCTCCTGGGAGCTGGTCGACCATATGAGCACGGAAATCGACCTCTACGGCACCCTGAGTCTCAACCTGCAAAAAACCGATTCTACAATAGTCCTTACCCGTAAATTCGGCAGAGGCCGCAGTTACGCAGACACCCTGGTCCTCAATCTGAACAGCACCCCGACCCTGAAAACCCTCAGCGACCGCGTCTGGCCCACCAATGTCTTTATGGGCATCTCGCTCGAGCCCGGCGACAACAAAACAATCGTACCGGCCTGGAGCAAAGAGAGCGGCATCCTCGCTTTCAGCGAAACCTATCCCCTGCGCGGCTCCCAGGGCGAAACCAGCATCAGCGCCAACCATGAGCTCAAATTGTCGAAAACCAAAGAAACCCTGATCTACACCATTCAAAGATCGACACGACCGCAAAAACTCATTCAATATGTCTTAAAGCCACAAGGCTCACGACACGCCTGGTATATGGAAATAGCGGACGACTGGGGCATCGATGGCATGCTGCCGGAACATGCCTTTCTGATCTCGCTGCAGGGACTGGCCAACCAGGGTGAACCACGGCTCTATTTTATCTACCCGCCCAAATGGGATTTCAGGTTCACACCCAATGTCTTAAATTTTCTCAAAAATGAACGATATTACACCTTTCGCAAGCTGCGTTCGGCCGAGCACGCATTCAACACACTAAAGGAACACGTAAACGGCTATGTCGTATGGGACAAAAACGTACGCACTTCTCTGATCGTTGCCTTTACCGCAGCCGGCCTCGAAAAGGCGGTGGTGGTTAGCGAAGAGATGATTCCCATGGTCAAAAAAGCCGGACTACAGCAGGTGGAGGATTTCCGCAACAAATTTAACGGCAAAAGCGACGCCGAAATCTATCGATGGGCCTATAAAAAATACTGGGATCGCTGCAATAAAGAGTACATCGTCTGGATGGGCGGTGAACACGGCAATATTATGAAACCCGGGGTTGCCGATTGGGGCATCTATAAAAAAGCCTTTTTCAACGACCTGTCGGCAAAGCCCTCCGACAAAGAAGAATACGCCCTCGCCAACAAGCTGTTGGCCGACATGCAACCGCTGTCCTTCGTCTTTGGCTGGCACTCGTATAAAAAAGACAAGGAGCGCGATCACGTTACCCTGACCTCCAGCTATGGACTCAGGGTCGAGGGACTGCACACCCTGCCCAATATGAGCTTTAGCAGCCAGATTCCGCTCTCCCCCGGCTTTGAGTTCCGCAACAACCACAATCTCGAGCCTGATAAGGTATATGAACCGCAAAAAAAGGTCTATATCTCCTGCATCCAGACCGATTGTCTCGGCCTCGGCGCCTGGACGCAGCCGGGCAGGGGCGAAATTCCCTATGCCTGGGAAGTGACCATGAACTGGTCCTGGCTGGCACCGGCGATGATGGAATTTTTCTATACCCAGGCCACACCCAACGACTTTTTTATCGGTTCGCTCTCCGGTCCGGGGTACATGTATCCCAAAGCCATCCCGGACAAGTATCGCGGCAAACTCATCTCCATTGCAGAAGAGCTGATGAAAACACTCGACCTCAATGTTTTTGAGATCATGGACTATTCCGAAGGCGCCACCGTCGAGGGCAACACCGAGCTGACCGAAAAGGTGGTAAATGATTATTACAACGGCATGCCGGACGCCATCGGCTTTGTCAACGGCTATGCCCCGGCGTTTACCTTTACCAGCAGAAACGGCCGGCCGCTGATCTCATATGATTATTACCTCTCCCCCAGCCGTCCGGCACCGGATGCGGTCGCCGACCTGGTGGAGCTGGCCGCCATCAACAGCGAGCGCCCCTACTTTTTGCTCATGCACGTGCGGCAATGGAGCGATATCACCCGGGTCAAATCGATACTCGACGAGCTCGGCCCTGAATTTAAAATCGTACCGCTGGACATCTTTTTAAAAATGGCCGGCAACAACCCGACGTTCAAAGAACGCTTTCTGCAACGATAAGCTCATGGCCATTTCTGCGATATGACTCGTCATTTCCTGATATGTCGACACTCAATAACAACCGCGGAGCACAGAGAACCGCAGAGTAAAACGATATCAGGTGGTCGTTTAGACCGCTATAATGTAATACAGGTAAATGAGGTATTCATACGATTCATAAATCATCAAAATGAATACTGGAGCGTTTTTCATCATTTCTCTGCGTTTCTCAGCGTTCTTTGCGGTTTATTTTAAAAAAATCATAATAAATGTTTATAGAACCATTAAGGATGTAATCCAAGAGGAAATTCATGGACACAAAAGAACACTATTATTCAGACGATCCCACCAAAAAACACATAGACGCCAAAACCACACTGGACGGCGGGCGCTATTACTTTGTCGGCAACGGCTATATTCAGGCCGCGGTGCAAATCTGTACCGGTAGCGAAGGATCGCCCATGGGGTTGCTGATCATGGATCCGGAAACCTTTGGCGCCAAATCGGATAGATCGGAAGAGCGTCGTGTAGGGAAAGAGTGTAGATCTCGGTGGTCGC
>CAZSOP010000481.1:0-3456 GCA_964608385.1 uncultured Cytophagia bacterium | reverse complement strand
AAACAGACTTGGTAACATTGAACGCTATTGATCATCCAGGCTAAGGTTTCAAAATTCTGTCGGCTGATTCCAGCACTCAGGAGTGCTGTATTATCGGGCATGCACCGTATGGCCGCATTTATGCGAGGCATCGGCAGAATCCGGGAGTCAGCCGTGGAATGCAGCTCTGTTACCAATAGGGCGGTCGGGGTAGCGGGCGTTTCAGTTATCTGATAATTCAGGCGTTGAATATTCACCATAGATTTCCCGTGTTCGTTCGCCGGTGCGTGTCGGATGGTCATTTCCTTTTCAGGAAACATCTGGGCTGTTTGAGGGGTAATTTTAACGAGAGTCGGAAACGGCAAAATGTGCGGCATCTGAGCAGCGTGTTGGAACAAGACCACATCATCTGAGATGTACTGTAATCCCTGAGATAAGAAGTGGAGCAGCAATGTAGTTTTGCCTTGCCCGGATTCTCCGGCAATAATGATCCCTTTTCCGCTGTCATGTACTGCGGATGCATGAAGCGGGAAAATTCCGCGCGCCCGTAACATATTGAAGACCGAAGGGATCAAGATTCTTTGAAACATGGATTTCATGTCCTGCATCGGGGCTTCTGGCGAAATACAGCCAACCCCGATACCTTCCGCACAATCAGTCAGGAATCTGCCCTGGTTTTTGTACACATAGAGGACGCTATTCTCTGAGGTGTAGCAAGCAATACGGGGAGTTTTTTCGTGCAAATGCCAACGGTGCAAAGAGTGGTTTAAACAAGAGGGAAGGGCTGAGCTTACATAAAAATGAATGAGGAAGGAAGACTCTGCTGTATTGGAGGATACAATAAACGGCTCAAACATTTCGTCAAATAATGAGATCGCGGCCTGGGTATTTGATATGACTCGCAAGAGAAAGTGATGCAGCTTATAGTGACAATGGAGAAGGGGAGGGGCAGCATTAAAAGCCGTGCTGGATACGTTGATTGTTTCCCACAGTTTCAAAACGGTGTTCTCTCAAGACACCACAGGGGGCGTAATCGCAACGATAACCAGGGTAATATCTTTATACGATTTATGCTTACGCAGTTTTGGCGTAGAGTATCGTTTCACAGCCGGCCTGGTATACTTTTGTTTCTGTGATGGTTTCTTGTTCTCATTGAGTTTGACCGATTGTTTTTCCACCTTGTCTTCTCCTCTGTCTCTTAAACCCTCCTGTCGAATATATGGATCACTTATACATTATGAATTTTAGGAGAAGTTGCAGGTATTTGTCAAGTAAAATACGTGTAATCCTTATTGAACGGAATTTTCGGACTGGGGAACAGCAGGCATGACATTTTGTAGATTGATGATGAGCGGTTCTCCTCGGTTGACAGGTTTTGCTATGCGCTGTTCTCGCTGAGCCAATCGTTTGAAGCGGTCTTCGGCGTCTGCTTTTGTGCGTTCCGCATACCGTTTTTGGGGCGAAAGCTGGTATTCAAGCTGATTCGGAAACACAAGCACATACGCCGGCGATGAGGGAGGGCCCTCGGCTTCTGAAGAAGGTTGAACGATTTGTTCTTCTTCCTGTTGTACGACTTTTTCCTCTTTCTGCTCAACAGATGGAGACGGCTGTTGGGGGAGCGAGAGCAGATAGAACACGGTCAAGCTCGCAATTACCGCCACAATCATACCCAGAATGATCGGTTTTTTCATTGGTTTGTACCGATTTTTCCCTGCAACTGTGTTGAATTGCAGGGAAAAAACCGGTTCGTGCAAAGTTCAGTGATTAACGATGGATCAAATACTCGTTGCCATATTCATCCGTATAGGTAATATCAAAGTACCAGATGATATTTTGAGTCGGGTCATAGGTACTGAAGTCAAAGGTAATCCAATCGGTAAAGGCGATGGTATTGCCTGAAATGCTGCCAGCAGGAAGCACCGTGATTGGGCCTGCAAGCAGCGGCGCCATGCTGACCCCGGCTTGTGTGGCCGGCCCCACGTATTTCATCCAGACGTTCGAGGCGGTTCCGGTTCCGGGGGTTTTTATTTGCAGCCGCAGTTTGACAGTGGGCCAGGCACTGACATCCACATCCGTCACGTTATTGAATGCGATATACAGATTGGCCTGTGTAATGGTGCCGTCGCGGCGGACATTTCCTCGGAAGAAGGGCCAGCCGATAATGGTCTGGGTGGCGATTGGCGAGGAGGTATCCCACACATACAGGGCATCTGCAACACTGCTCTGGTCGTCATTGAAGATGATCTCATAGGTACCGTTACGGTCTACGTCTGCAATGGCGCCTGTGGCATTCAGTTGTCCCACCGTTGCGGTGCTTGCACTCAGATCATGAGGTTCACCATTATTCTTTTTAAGCACCAGCACTCGTCCGCTCCGCATCCGTCCAATCGCGACTTCTAAGACATCGTTCCCGTCAATGTCGCCAATCAATGGCGAGACGAGGCCAATCGTCCCCAGGTCTCGCGACCATTTCACATTTTTGGTCTCGCCCCGGATACAGTAGATCATCCCGGTGGTGTTGGCTACCACAATATCCAATTTTTCTTCAGCCGCGTCAGTCAGGTATCCCAGTGCCGGGGCTGAACTGATCGGATCAGAGCCGGTGGCCGGATATGAGGCTGGCGGGCCGACTGTGGTGGCCGTTGTCGCTCTCTGCCAAATGTACACGTGTCCCTGACTTCCGCCAATAACGATTTCCATCGCCCCGTCATTATTCAGGTCTCCGAGTGTCGGGGCGGAGGTTACAAATTCTGTCGCTGGAACGCCGCCATTCCCGATATATTCACCGGATTCCATCTGATAGTACGTTACAGTACCAGTACCAACCTGATTGTACTGAATGATCTGCCCCTGGGCTGCATTCAGGTTATAGCCCATAAAAATTTCTTTCTGGCCGTCTCCGGTAACATCTGCAAGCGCAATCGGGCTGGTGCGCGGGTAGTTCGACCAAATGCCGGCAATGGGTACGGCCGAAAATAAGGGGGTTCTCGAAGCAAGGTCATACGCCACAAGCGCGGCAGTTCCCGCTCCATTATCGCCGCCCCAGGCGATATCGAGATCGTCATCATCGTCAATATCCCCAATTGCCGGACTTGCCAGCAGGGAGACATTGGTGATGGCCGAATCTCGGAACGAGGCAAAGAGAGACGCTCCGGTTAGCCCATTCCACCCAAACAAATAACCAGTGGAATCAAGGGCAAAGATGTCAGGCCGCGTATCACCCGTGATATCAGCTAACAACGGCGCAGTGGTAAACAGCCCGTTTGGCGAGGTAAAGGGACCGATGCCGTCATTATGATTCAGGACATAGATGGTGTCGCCAGACGCTGTGACGATTTCAAGATACCCGTCGCCGTCCAGGTCAGCCGCTACGGGCGAGCCTGCGGTCGTGGAATTGGCAAGGCTGGTTTTTGCAGGGCTGATGCTGGCTCCGGTACCACCAACCGTAATATCTACAAAAGCTGAGTCCGTTGCCCC
>CAZSOP010000480.1:0-3469 GCA_964608385.1 uncultured Cytophagia bacterium | reverse complement strand
GTACCGGTTTCTCTGCCCGAGGTCGACCAGGTTATTTCATCGAGTCAAATCCACGGTGTCCCTTTTGCAGCGATTGTTCATCATCGCACCTATACAGTTGATCAATGCGGCAGAGTGCTGATGGAACGTCAGGCTGACGGTGTGCTTCCGGTTATCACGGCAACGAATTTCTATTTTGATCTCAAGAGCCGCTCTTTCGGCGGCGAGGAACTACAACAGGCGTTACAATTTTTACAGACAATCAGGGAACTGGATCCGGATCTGTATCATCAGATTTCGGAACTCCATATCGATCCACAAATCGGATTGCTGGTCTATTTTGCCTCTGTTAAGTTGATCCCGGTGATCGTCGGCCGAGATAACATTCAGCGCAAGGCGATTTGTATACAGTCTTTATGGGAACAATTTGGTACAACAGACGTGATTTCCAAGGCGAGATATCTCGATAGCCGCTATGAGGGTCAAATTGTTCTAAAGCAAGCGTTATAAAACCCAATAATGTGCGGAGTTTTTTATGGAAGATGTTGAAATTATTGCCGGTCTGGATATGGGCACGACGAAGATCGGTGCCTTTATCGCCGAAGTGAGCGAGAACAGGGAGCTTAATATTATCGGGGTGGGAACGGTTCCTTCGGAAGGATTGCGCTATGGTGTTGTAGTGGATATCGAGAAGACGGTGCGTTCCGTATCAATGGCAATGAAAAAGGCGGAAGAAATGGCGGACGCCGAGGTGAATGTGGTTTTTGCCGGTATTGCCGGTGATCATATCCGCAGCATTAACGGCCGTGGCGTGGTCGCTATCTCCGGAGAGAATGGCGAGGTAAGTTCGGATGATGTCCGTCGCGTCATCGATGCCGCCAAAGCGGTGGCCCTCCCTATTGACAGGGAAATTATCCATATTTTACCACAGGAGTTTATCGTTGACGAGCAAACCGGTATCCGCGATCCGGTCGGCATGAACGGCGTGCGGCTGGAAGCAGAAGTCCATATCGTTACCGGTGCCATTGCGTCGGCACAGAACATACATCGCTGCATTGAAAAGGCGGGATACACGGTTGCGGACCTTGTCCTGGAGCCCCTGGCATCGAGTTATTCCGTGCTTACCGATGATGAGAAGGAGCTCGGTGTCATTCTTATCGATATCGGCGGCGGTACGACCGATATCGCTATGTTTTATGAGGGATGTATTCGCCAAACCTCGGTGGTGGCTCTGGGCGGGCGCAATGTCACCAATGATATGGCCATCGTATTACGGACTCCGATTGAGGCGGCTGAAAAACTGAAAATCCGTCACGGCAGTGCCTTGCATTTGGAAGACGACAAGGAGACGCTGGTTGATGTCGATGGCGTCAATGAACGCTCGGCACGGCGCATCTCTAAAGGCGTACTGGTGGATATTATTCAGCCGCGCATGGCCGAAATCCTGACGCTGGCTTATGAAGAGATCAAGACATCCGATTATGTTAACCTGATGACGACGGGTGTTGTGCTTACCGGTGGTGCATCTCTGCTGCCCGGTACGGTTGAGCTGGCTGAGGACATTTTTAACATGCCGGTCAAGCTCGGTATACCAAAAGGATTCGGTGGTATGGTAGAAGAGGCGCAAAAACCGCAATGCGCAACCGGAGTGGGACTGGTTTATTATGGTCTGACGCATCAGGATGAGCTAAAAAATAATCTACCCATATCGGAAGCCAATGTTTTCGACAATATTAAAAAGCGTTTCAGACGCTGGTTCGGCAGTGTAACAACCATTTAGCAGGTAACTATTCATTTCTATAAAAAAAGGAGCTGGGTATGAATCTCACATTTGACTTTGATGATTCTGCAGCCCTCGGTGCCACCATGAAGGTGGTTGGGGTTGGTGGAGCGGGATGCAACGCCATCAACCGCATGATTCATGAAGGATTAAAGGGTGTGGAGTTTGTCGCCATCAACACGGATGAACAGGCGCTTGAAGTTTGTTCAGCGCCGAATAAAATCCGGATCGGAACCAAAACCACACATGGATTGGGCGCAGGTGCGGATCCCGAGAAAGGGCGGCGTGCGGTTGAAGAGGACAGAAATGCGGTTTACGAATCGCTTTCCGATGCCGATATGGTTTTTATTACGGCCGGAATGGGAGGAGGAACCGGCACTGGTGCGGCTCCGGTTGTGGGAGAAATCGCCAGGGATATCGGTGCATTGACTGTGGGAATCGTTACCCGGCCCTTTTTGTTCGAGGGACCCAAGCGCATTGCCCGTGCAGATGAGGGCATCGCGCGTTTGAAGGAAAACGTCGATACTCTAATCGTGGTTCCCAATGAAAGATTGTTGAGCATCGTTCCGGAGGATACGCCTCTGAACGATGCCTTTCGATATGCCGACGAAGTGTTGTTTAATGCCACCCGTGGTATCTCTGATCTTATCAGTATACCTGGTCTGGTCAACCTCGACTTTGCCGACGTTCGAGCAGTGATGAGCGAAATGGGCGACGCTTTGATGGGATCTGCATCCGCTCGCGGTGAGAATCGCGCCGAAGAAGCCGGTGAAAATGCGATACGCAGTCCTATGCTTGAGAATGTCTCTATTGCAGGTGCACGGGGTGTGTTGGTCAATATCACGGGTGGCCCAAATTTAACTCTGCATGAAGTCAACAAGGCAACCAATGTTATTTATGATGAAGCCGGAGATGAAGCAAATATTATTTTCGGTGCTGTTATAGACAAAAGCATCAAGGATGAAATACGCATCACCGTTATCGCCACCGGGCTTAGCATCCACAACGGCAAGAGGCCCTCAATACCGGGGCTGAACCGCCCCCCTCATCAACAGCCGCGAACCGGTACTATTCCAGATCGCGAGGTTCCGGCAGTTGACCGTCTTGACCAAATCAGCGAAAGATTGTCACAATCGGCACAATCGAGAATGTTCGTCTCTTCACGAAAAAAAGAAGAGCGGCATAAAAGAACCCCCCGCCTGAATTGGCCTGAACGGCAGAAACCGCATGAGCGATACGATGATGATGACCATCCACCACAACAACCGGAACGGAAAACAGACTCTGAAAAGGAGGAAAAACATGAGGGAGAGAAGCGCAAACCGGACAGCAAACTTCCCACCTTTTCTTACAAGAGTCATTCAAATGGATTCAGCGATGAAGATTATGAGATTCCTGCGATAAGGCGAAAAAAGTGGAATCTGTTTTAGGCACAACAGGCGGGGTGTATAAAAAAAAGGCTCCTCATTTGAGGAGCCTTTTCTATTATAAAGCCTTTTCGACTTTTCCGGATCGTATACAACGCGTACAGACATAGGCGCGTTTGACGCTGCCGTTTTCCATAATCCGCAGTTTCTTTAGATTGGGCATCCATCTGCGTTTGTTTAGATTATGGGCGTGACTGATACTATTGCCCACCATCGGTCCCTTGCCGCAAATATGACATTTCTTGGCCATCATCAACTCCTGATCTATATCAATGCAATATAC
>CAZSOP010000479.1:0-3527 GCA_964608385.1 uncultured Cytophagia bacterium | reverse complement strand
CATGTTATCGAGATCGAGCAGAAACAGCTGGTTCTGAATATAGGGACGGTTATTCAATTCTTCAACCCGACGCTGGAAGATCAGCTTTTTGGTATCAGGACTTATACTGCTTAAATGTGTGGATAAATTTCCGCTGGTCAATTTTGATACGGTTCCCTGAGGAACATTGAGCCGATAGAGATATTGTTTGTTGCGCCAGCCGGGAATTCTGTCCATTAGCGCAAGATGTCGTTTTAAATCATCCCCGGGGTTTGCCGTTTCCTGTGCTGAAAAGATAACAAAGGAAGCATCCGGTGCCCATCTGTATGCTTTCAGGCCTTCAAACGCTTTAAGGATTGCGTTTGATGTACCCGCTTTTGCATCTATAATCCAAAGCGTACTGTTGCCGTTTTCCTTGGTCAGATAGGAATAGGAATTTCCTCCCGGAATCCATTTAAATGAAGAAATTGTATAACCGCCGCGCAGTGTTTTTTCAAGCGCCCCTTTTTCCAAATTATAGAGTTCAAGCCATTCTTCGCCCGGCGGGTTTTTCGGGGTTTGATGTTTGATGGTTAACGCCGCGTATTTTCCGTCTGAAGAGAGCTGAATATTGGTCGGCTTGGGCGCTTCTAAAATATCCTCCATGCTGATGTGTTTATCCGGTGTGAGTGAAATCTGTAAATGACTTTTGTTTTGGGTTATCATTTCACTCTCGATAGCAGCGGGTTTATCCAACAAGGGATTGTAAAACGATTTGATAACAACTCTGTGTTTCCCGGGCTCGAGGTCAAAGTGAAATCGAGTCCGTGTAAGCAGTGTATCCTGAACTATCTCATCTTCGATGCGCTCTCCTTCCTGCAGATGACCGTCGAAAAACAGTTGAAATGGTTGTGCCGTGGACAAGCAGTAATCGGCTCCAATCCATTTTTGCGTCTGTAGATAAAAGATGTAATAGAGTAATTGCGGCAGAGTATCCTGTTGCAGGGGCTGAAAAAACGTATTGCCGGTTTCGGCGTCGAGAATGTTCCAGGTGAAGTTTTCATCCCGGGACCAATTCAATACATCACCTGAACGGGGATAAAGCCGGTTGGCATCAAGGGGTTGCAGTTCGACGATGTCTTTGACCTGTAAAGAATCCCGATAAAATGCCGGATAGTGAATCTCTATCGGACCGGCATAGAGATAGTGTTTTACTTTAAGAGTGTCGCTTTGCCCTGTAGCATGACTATTGGTGCAGAAAAATAATATAATAATTAATAAATGAAAAATATGGCGTTGTCTATTCATCTCATCCTCATCATTGATTGCTGTTTGTACGGACCCATTCGATGGTATCTCCGGTTTTGATGTTGTATTTATCCGTAAATCCCGCTATCACCTCGACAACAAATCGCGCCGGTTTTGTAGATTTATAACCATCAGTGGTAAAAGGGGTTGTGTATTTGTGTATGGTTACGATTTTTTTGGATGCATCAGCATAGATAATATCCAGCGATATATAGGTATCCTTCATCCAGAAAGAGCGCGGTTCTTCGTTGTCGAAAAGAAAGAGCATGCCCTGATTTTCCTGCATTTCTTTGCGGAACATCAATCCAAGGATGGTTTTATATTCCGAATCGGCAATTTCAATATCGATTTTTGTCAAAAGACGATCGTTGCGCTTGAAAAACAGCTCACCCTGTTTTGTGAATTCGTAAAAGGTAAAGGATTGATTCTTGTCTTTATCCGCTCTAGATTGAAATGCAAGGATAGCGACGATGAGGAGCAAGATCGGAATAAATATCCATATTAAAGCAGTCTTTTGTTTCTTGTTTTTATTTTGCATCCGTATATCCTTTATAAGCGTTGCTATTTCAGCTAAAACAGATTTAGATTTTTCCTTAAAAATTGTTTATATACTCAATATACACATAACACCTTTTGAAACCCGATTTATTCATTCACTTGTTTTTTTATTCGTTTTTATAAAGCATTGGGAGCGTTTTCTGCAGAATGTCCCACAAGTGGTTCATGTGGTGTTGATCGGTTTGAATATTGCCGACTGCAATTCTGATCACATACTGTTCATTCAGCTTGGTGTGAGAGATAAAATATTCTCCCTCTTTATTGATCGTCTGCAAGAGTTCTTTGTTCAGGTGATTCAATTTTTCTGCATCATTCAAACCGTGCGGATGGGCGCGAAAACAGATGGTGCTAAAGGGGGTAGGGGCCATTTTTTCAAAATCAGGATGTTGTTCGATTTTGTTTGCCAAATCCTGTGCCATCTCGATTGCATTGCGGATTCTGTTTATTATCCCCTGTCTGCCGAAATACTGCAACACAAACCATAATTTAAGAGCGCGAAATCTGCGTCCCAATTGCATGCCATAGTCCATGAGGTTCTCAACCCGGTGATCTTCAGAGGTTCGTAGATATTCGGGTATCAGACTAAAGGCCTCTTTCAGGATTGCCGGTTTTCTCGTATAAAAAGCGCTAAAATCAATGGGGACAAAGAGCCATTTGTGCGGATTCATCACCAGAGAATCGGCCTCCTCACATCCTTCCAGAACGTTTTGATATTCCGGTACGATGGCAGCAGAGCCGCCATAAGCCGCATCGACATGGAGCCAGAGCTTCTCTTCGCGGCATATTGCGGAGATTTCCGGAATGGGATCGATGCTGGTGGTGGAGGTCGTGCCCACAGTCGCCACAACACAGAACGGTAAATGACCGTTTTTTCGATCTCTGCGGATGTGTTCGTGCAGCAGATCGACTCTGAGGCGGAATTCGTCATCGGTTTTGATTTTGCAGACGTTTTCCAGACCCAGCCCGAGAGCGATTGCTGCCTTTTCCACAGAGGAATGTGCCTGGTCCGAGGTGTATAAAATCAGGCGTTTGCTGCCGTACAACCCCTTTTCCCGTATATTTTCCGGACTGATCTCTTGCCGGGCCGCTGCAATAGCGTGAAAGGTGCTCGTGGAAGCGGTGTCGTATGCAATGCCCCAGAAGGTTTCCGCTAGTCCGATCATCTGTCGCAGCCAGTCCAGGGTTATTTTTTCCAGCTCGGTTAGTGCCGGACAGGTTTTCCACAACATGCCGTTAACATTCAGCGCGGCAGCGAGCAATTCCGCCAGTACGGCTGGGCCGCTGGATGAGATGGAAAAATAGGCCAGGAATTTCGGATGATTCCAGTGGGTAACGCCGGGCATGATAACCTTTACAAATTTTTCGAAAATTTGTTCCATAGAACCGGCGTTTTCAGGCGGTTTTTTGCTAAAGGATTCATACAACCAGCCCGGTTCCACCTGCGGCAATACGGCATAGGATTCTATTTCATCTCGGTAGGCAGCGATCCAGTCGATGATCATTTGCCCTGCCTCTCTAAACTCCTGCCCGGCCATGTCTTTTAACATTTGTTGCATAGCAGAGGATTAATTTTTGCCTTGGACGGTTTAGCTTAACATACAAAATGATTTGTTTAAAACCAACGAAATATATTTTCGCAACAGAGACCACTAAAAACGGCTCATCCGGTTAATGCGTACCCAAAACCGCCAAGCTCGCCAAGA
>CAZSOP010000478.1:2684-3535 GCA_964608385.1 uncultured Cytophagia bacterium | reverse complement strand
TTCTATAGTAACCCAGAAATTGGCATCATTTCCATCATTACAATAATTATCAGTCCAATTATTATCGAGAATAAGACTTGACCCCGTGAAAGTCCAGAGCAGGGTGCTTAGATTGGTATCTCTATAGACTCTCATCAGGTGCGGGGTTATTATTTTTGTTGGAAGACCTGGCGGAAATTTTCGATTATTAGGCCAATCATGAGAAGATAATAGATCATTAAATCCTCCGGGAAATGTGGTACCATTACACTGTATTAAACAACCAGATGTTCCAAGACAATAAAGCAGCTTGTGAAAATAACCGGCTTCCTCGTGAGCTGCCTGAGTTACAGTAAAATTACTCCCGCTTCCACCTGTACCTGTATAAAAAGTTGCGAGGTCGTTGCAATAATGTACCCCATGTGCCACCTTATGTAGTTTGTTGTCATTTGCACGCCAGATACTATTTACGTACCCAAAATCAATTTTATTGATTTCTTCAACAGAACCATCCAAGTTCACAAAAGCCTCATCGACAATATTGTCTGAATTATCCGTGAACCACAATATATGAAACTTTTCAGTGCCATTTTCAGATTTTGTTGCAAGAATACGAACTCCATCACAATATAATTTCACCGCCCTAGCGGCTGCAAGATCATTTATGCTGTCAGGAATTGATTTTGGTACCGAAAATTCTAATCCGTTAAATTGAGCCGGGGCTGACGTGGTTAAGTTAGGAGATAAAATTTCTCCCCTTTCTTGGGATTTATCACAAAAAGAAAATACAAGGACGCTAAAAAGTAGAATAGTTTTAAATTTGTTTGAAAACATAATTCTTCTCCTTGTTTTTAGATAAAGACGCCTTTTCA
>CAZSOP010000478.1:0-2674 GCA_964608385.1 uncultured Cytophagia bacterium | reverse complement strand
ACGTTTGTTTTTTTTTTTGCAAGTTATTTTTTAGTGATTTTATATTTTTATTTTATACTTTATTAAATATATAAGCTTTTTGTGACAAAATTTTAAAAATTTTAACTTAATACTGTTGAATGCTATCTTGCCTGTTTACGTCTTTGAGCAGAGTATTCTCTATTTTTCTGTTATAGTTGCTTTTATTATTAGCCGGTCAATGACCTTACCTGTGAGCTTTTAGCAGCACGTTCTGTTTTGCACGAACCACGGCAGTGGGCAGTCGCTTTTGACAAGTTGATGAATATTTTTTCAATTCCGGACAAACAAAAAGGGGCATGTTCACATTCTGATGCCAGGAGTACCTTTTGCTTCTTGATTCATTGACACGTCTGGAAAAAATATCCGATGAGTGTAGCGTCACCCTGTTTTTCAGAACAACGACTCGCAATTATCATATATACGATTAAAAGAGGCAAATACCCTACCGGGAAAGCAAAATTTTTTCAAGAATGATGATGATTGAGTGACGAATTTAGAATGAAAATTTGAACCCAGGCGAGAACCTGCAAGAGGGTGATCAAACGCTGCAACTGATGTCGTTTAGCGGAATCACACTCTTGTCCCTTTATTTGTGCCCTATGACAATAACAGGTATTCATACAGATACCCCTCCACCATGCACACCCAAGCCCCAGCGGGGCGCCGTATGTCAGCCCAGGGCGACAGCCCTGGGAAAATAGCGAGTAAAAATTAAAAAGTTTTGAAAGGGCTGAGGGAAAAAGGGGATTGAGCGAGGGAGAGAGAACCGCCCCCGCGGGGTTTATCCCCGCGGAGCGATGACTGGGGGCCAATAGGGCATCTCTCCCCCCGTGGACTGGGAATGTGAAAGAGTTAGAATGTCCGACGTTCCTGTTCTTATGGTCAACTCTTTTTTTTTTACTTCATCTTGACGTTGCCCTATTGAGACTTTTCTTGTTGCCCGCGGGAATATTTTTTCCCGGTTTGGTTTTGTAATGGTGCAGACCTAAAATATTCAGGGAGAAAATTATGGGCGCGTGTTGTGCAGCCAAACGCGGGGGAGACAAAACAGACCAAACGGTTGATATTCCTGTAAACTCGAAATTACGATCCGATCAGGGAATGATCGCTCTTGAGGGCGGCAGCTTTTTGATGGGCACCGATGACACGATCGGGTTTCCGGCCGATGGCGAAGGTCCGGTGCGCAAGGTCGAGGTCAGGCCTTTTCTGATGGACGAGACTGCGGTCACCAATGCCCAGTTTAAACGGTTTGTCGACGAGACCGGCTATGTGACAGAGTCGGAGCGCTTTGGCTGGTCGTTCGTGTTTCATCTGTTTCTCGAGGACAAGAACGCAGAGTATATCCTGCAGCCGGTACCCGAAACGCCCTGGTGGCTCGGCGTTCACGGAGCGGACTGGCGCCATCCCGAGGGTCCGGATTCGACCATCGCGGATCGTCCCGATGATCCCGTGATTCAGGTGTCGTGGAACGATGCCATGGCCTATTGCCGATGGGCAGGTAAACGGCTGCCCACCGAGGCGGAATGGGAATATGCGGCCCGGGGCGGACTGGAACAAAAGCGCTATGTCTGGGGGGACGAGCTCTTGCCAAAGGGCGAGCATCGCTGCAACATCTGGCAGGGTACCTTTCCCACCTATGATGCCGCCCAGGATGGCTATGTAGGCACCGCGCCGGCCAAATCGTTCAAGCCCAATGGCTATGGTCTGTACCATATGAGCGGCAATGTGTGGGAATGGTGTGCGGACTGGTTTCATTCCAGTTATCATATCATGGCCACGCGCAAGAATCCCGCGGGACCGCCGCAGGGCACCCACAAAGTCATGCGCGGCGGCTCTTATCTGTGCCATGACTCGTATTGCAACCGCTACCGCGTCGCCGCCCGCAGCAGCAACACCCCGGACAGCGCCACGGGGAATTTGGGGTTTCGGTGTGTGGTGGATGTAGAATGAGGTGAGAATGAGGGGTCGGACCAAATTAAGTATAATAAAAATAAAATTTTAAATCCTAAAAAAGCTTAAAAAAGGTCCTTAGAATGCGTTTTTTACCCTTGAAAATGCCTTCTAAGCACATCCACAGGCCTGCCTGATCCTGTCTTAGACTGCGTTTTTGCGGGTGAATCATGCTTTCTAAGGGCCATATTTGATAAAAAATCTTTTTTATTTGTAATATAAACAATCGCTTGGTTTGGTCCGACCCCCGGTGTGCACCATCCGTGTAAAACTATTGTCGTTTTACTTTGAATTGATTTTTATGTCCATCATACCATCATATGATACCGACTAAAGTTTTTTATTTGTAAATCATTTTATATTTATATGTCTATTTGATTATATTAAATTACAAATATTGAAAAATTTACAAGTTTTCCTTTTTTTTATTGACTTTTTATTTATGAATAATTAGATTTTAATAGTATTGACCAAGCGAGTTGAGAGGAAAGTAAAATTTTCCTTAGGTAGTTTTCAGATCCAGCCAGTGTTGCAAAGTAGAAAAGCGTTATTTTATGTGTTTTGAAAAGGAATAATTGGCGTATGAATAAAGAGAGGAGTTTGTTATGAAACGTAATCTATCTATCTATTATTAGCCTTTTTTCTTGTTATCTTTATTTCAATAGCATGTGATAAAGCCCCTGTCGAACCGAAAAATCCACCC
>CAZSOP010000477.1:0-3546 GCA_964608385.1 uncultured Cytophagia bacterium | reverse complement strand
CAGCGTTCTTGGCGAGCTTGGCGGTTTTGGGTACGCATTAACCGGATGAGCCTTGCTTTTTTAATCAAATCCTTATAAATTTGAGAGTTGTGTAAAAATTAGTGAGGTTATTGTGACGGCAAAAAAACGGGTTAAAAAGGAAAAACCGCAGGAATCGTCGACTTTTACGCCAGACCAAAAGCCGGCGTTGTTCATGATCATTATCTTGGCGATTTTATTAATCGTGCTTTATCATCAGGTTATACTAGGGGGTATGGTGTTTCAGCCACCGGATCGGATGACGACTCTGGCACTGCAGCCGTTTGTTCAGCAGGCTCTTAGTCAGGGTATTTATCCTTTGTGGTGTCCCTATGTTTTCAGTGGTATGCCTTCATTCGCCAGCATGCTTACGGTTCCCATGATAAATATCGTTGACTGGTCGATGCGTACGGTTCTGCAGTTCATTTTGCCGCGGACTCTTGATCCCAACTTTATTTTTATTTATCTAAATTTTCTTTTACTTGCGGCTACTCTTTATTTGCTCCTGCGTCAGCAAAAAATCTCACCATTGGCGGCTTCTTTTTCCGCCATTGCAGTGACTTTATTACCACAGTTTGTTGCGTTTGTCTCTTTTAGTCATAATACCAAATTTTTGTCCGTGGTTTTGATACCATTGATTTTTTACCTCACCAAGAAAATGTTTGAAGAGCGTTCTCTGCTGTATTTCTGTCTGACGGCGCTGGCCATCGGCTTTCAGCTTTTTCGGGCTCATGTTCAGGTGACGTATTATACCTTTCTAATGTTAGGGATATATTTGGTATTTACAGCTGTTGCGCGGTGGCGCGAGAATCGCTCCTTAAAGCCCTTTTTTATTAATGCCGGCCTGTTGATCGGAGCAATTGCTGCCGGATTATTGCTATCATCCGTGATTTATTTGTCTGTATATGAATATCAACACTACTCCATCCGCGGAGCCAGTGAGAACAGCGGCCTGGATTATGATTATGCTTCCAGCTGGTCTTTTCATCCTTTGGAAATGGTAACTTTTTTAATTCCCTCATTTATGGGATTTGGCGGCCAGACATATTGGGGGAAAATGCCTTTTACCGATTATCCTCTTTATTTCGGTATCGTGATATTGTTTTTGGCAGGACTTGCACTCGTTTTGCGCCGTGATCGCAGGACGTGGTTTTTTACCATCCTGGCCATTTTTGCCTTGGTGGTCTCTTTCGGAAAACATTTACCCGTTCTTTATACGCCGATGTTCAAGCTATTGCCTTTTTTCAATAAATTTCGAATTCCCAGTATGATTCATATACTGCTAAATTTTTCAATGGTTATCCTGGCGGCATATGGATTGCAGGCACTTTTTGATTATCGGAAGCAATTGGCGAAAATGAAAAAGCCGGCAATAAAACAGTCCCTGCGGCGTTATCTATTCATCTTCCTGGCGGTGGTGGGGATATTTTTATTGTTTATGTTGTTTGCCAAATCGTTTTTTATCGAATTGATCGCCGAAAGCAGAGCCCGTATGCAGCCGGCGCAACAAGAACTCGCTTATAACAACGCCTTTCTGGACAGTTTTAAAGCTCTAATTTTTATCGCAATTACTGTTTTTATCATCTTTCAATTTCTCAGGTTTAAACTTTCGAGATCGTTTCTCGGGGTGACCCTGATCGTCTTGATGGTAATCGATTTTTGGATTATCGATTTTAAGATTATTAATCCTCGTCCGCCTGCAAGCGAGAGAGCTCATTTTTCCAGCAATGCCGCTGTTAATTATATGAAAAATGATAAATCGACATATCGAATCTTTCCGGTTCTGGACAACAAAGGCGGTAACTGGTATGCCTATCACCTTATCGCAAGCATCAATGGCTATTCCGCGGCAAAGTTGCGGATTTATCAGGATTTTCTCGAAGAAACAGGCTTTGCATCACAGGATCAATATGGGTTGAATCCCTTTATTGCCAATTTCTGGAACTTATCGGTTCAGGAAGGCAAGCTCACACCACAGATGAAACCCCCGCAGGCCAGGGATCAAAACCAGATTCACTTTCATAATATGGTCCTCGATATGCTCAATGTAAAATATTTGGTGATAAATTATCTGCCCATTCCTGATCCCGGATACCAAAGGGTTCAGCATCAGCAACCCTGGGTTTTTGAAAACGTTGACGTGTTGCCGCGTGCTTTTTTCGCCGACACCGTGCAGGTGATGGAAGGACGGGAGACGATATTTTCCTATATGAAAAGTGGAAAATTCGATCCTCGTCAGACCGCAATCGTGGAGAAAAACCCTCCTTTTAATATACTACCATCCGATAGTAACCGGGTTCGGTTGCAAGATTTTGGTCTGCATCATATTCGCTTAAATGCTGAGGTATTCAGTCCGACGGTTATGGTGCTGAGCGAGATTTACTATCCGGCAGGATGGCGGGCTTTTGTAAATGGCGTTGAAACCCCGATATATAAAACCAACTATATTTTGCGTTCAGTTTTTCTTGAACCGGGTAATCACACGATCGAATTTATATACAAGCCAAAGCGTTTTTTTCTGGGAACATGGATCAGTATTGCTACGCTTTTGTTGTTGTTAATACCTGTCGGTCTTTGGTTGTATAAGACCAAGTATAAAAAACGCGTATAAAAATCAGGACTTATATTACCGAAATGCGTTTCCAGAGAAGGAAGAAATACAGGAGAACGATTAAGGCAGAGGCAAAGCTCAGGCCCCATACAGAGACGGGCAGAAATTTAAGAATCGTTAAAATCATAACGGTTGAAAGACTCCATCTGATATCAGAGGAGAAAACGGCCCGCAGGGTTTTTTGCCAGGGTACCTGAGCCACTTCGCCGGTCCAGAGCAGCAGCCAGCCATAGCAGAGAACCCCGGAAAAGGAAAAAATTGCCAAAGCCAGGCGGGGGCTGTCTGCAATTCCACCGATGATCAGGGCGGCGATGCGGGAGGTCAGGATAAAAACATTGAACAGCAATCCTTTTTCCTGCTTTTCCGAAATGTTGATAATGTTGGAAAGCGGAAAGGCCAGAAACAAAATAAATGCCCAGGGGGCCATAATTTGGACATAAACGCCGGCCTCCGCCCATTTTTGACCCAGCAAAACGATAAAGAGTTCTTTGCCGACAAAGGTGAGAACCAGAAGAGGGATGAATCCGATTTGCGATAGCATTTTTACGGTTTGTAGAAAAATCAAATCGATCTTTCCTTCTCTATGGGCCTCGGCTCCCTTTTGGAAAAAGACCTGGGCAATGGCGCGGCCAATGACATTTATCGGCATTCGGATAACTCTGTCACCCATCATATAGAATCCTACAATTGTTGTGTTGAAAAACAGCGCCAGGAAAAGTGTTGGAACTTGCCATGAGAAGGTATTGATTAAACTCGCCCAAAGGGAAAATTTGGGAAATTTCTTATATTTTTTCATTTGAGCGACAAGGTTAGATTTGTTTATGCCCTTTTTAAAAATATCTTTGTCATTTTGAATAATGCCGAAGAGATGAATACAATCCTCGGAAATTTTACCGATAAACAATCCAAGGATGAGA
>CAZSOP010000476.1:3336-3553 GCA_964608385.1 uncultured Cytophagia bacterium | reverse complement strand
ATAGTCGTCATTTTCAATTTGTAAAATCTGTAGATAATCAGAACTAAAAGGGTCGGACCAAATTATCTTATTAAAAAACAATACAATAAATATAAAAATTGGGATCATCCGGTTAATGCGTACCCAAAACCGCCAAGCTCGCCAAGAGCGCTGAGAAGTGATCTTTTCAATGACTTATTCATCCTCGATATAATTATTAACATATCTTTTCAAGCCG
>CAZSOP010000476.1:0-3326 GCA_964608385.1 uncultured Cytophagia bacterium | reverse complement strand
ACATTAAAATTAATTAACAGGCCGACACGTTTATCGGAAATTTTTAAATAATTATAAAAAACAAAAACAGAGCTCGGTCCGACCCCGGTTTTCCCAACGACCCCGCAAGGCCCCGCAAGGGCGCAAATGTATTTGCTTTGCAACGCCTGGTTTTGTATTTTATAGATCGGTTGAACAAACAAAAGGAGAATCCGGTGGCGACAAAACTCCTGGATAAATATTTCGAGCGGGGAAGGGCATTTTTAAACGTTGAATACCCCATTATCAGTGGCGCCATGACCTGGGTTAGCGATCCGAAGCTGGTTTCCACCGTATCAAATGCCGGTGGCTTTGGAGCACTGGCGGGGGGGAATGCTCCGGTTGAGGAATTGCGGCGTCAGATAGAAGAGACCAAAAGACTGACCGATAAACCCTTTGGCGTCAATCTCATTACCATTGCCCCCAATTACAGGCTTCAGCTGCAATTGATGCAAAAGATTGAATTGCCGTTTGTCACTTTTGCCGGGGGCTTTCCGCGCCGGGAGGAGATTCAGGGCATCAAATCCTATGGCGGCAAGGTGTTGTGTTTTGCATCCACCGAATCGATTGCTCATCGCATGCTGCGTTATGGTGCGGACGGTATCATACTGGAGGGCAGCGAAGCCGGCGGGCATGTTGGTCACGTCAGTCTGACGATTTTGCTGCAACAGGTGTTGTACAAAGTCGAAGATGTGCCCGTTTTCGTCGCCGGCGGCATCGCTACGGGCAAACTCTGTGCTCACCTTTTACTGATGGGCGCCGCCGGTATCCAGATGGGTACCCGGTTTGCCATGTCAAAAGAGAGTATTGCCCATCCCCGCTTTAAGGAAAAATTTATGCGCGCCAATGCCCGCGATGCGGTTTCTACTCCACAGTTCGACAGCCGCCTGCCTGTGGTGGCGGTTCGTGCCTTGCGCAATAAAGGTCTGGATGAATTCGGACATTTGCAATTGCAGCTGATACAGCAAATCGATGCCGGCACGATCGGCCGTCAGGAAGCGCAGGAAAATGTTGAGGAATTTTGGGTCGGTGCGCTGCGAAGAGCGGTGATGGACGGTGATATTTCCAAAGGGTCTCTGATGGCGGGCCAGTCGGTCGGGCTGGTAGACAGCATGATGTCGGTACAGGACATTATCGACGAAATGACGACCGATATCGAATCTGAATTGCAGCGCGTAAAACAGGATCTTTGTGAATAAAAGGAAATAACTATGATTCTCCACTACCGAAACCTTGTTGTTATTCTTGTTATATTTGTGTTGACTTTAGGTGTAACAGCATCCGACCTTTCCTTTCACAATTCTATTACGGCGCCGGCATTAAAAGCTAAATTGCTCTCTTCAAAATCCTGGCATCCGTTTCCGACCATTCACGAACGCAAGGTCTGGCAATCGGTAAATGATAGCGTTCGCTTTTTTCTCATCAGGCGTGGAGACTCTTTTCTGAACCATGACTATCCGCGGTTACCGGCGACGTTGTTTCTCGATTTTGTCCGAACCGGCAATCGCAGCCGTTTTCAGGATGTGCGAAAGGAACGCCGGGAAGCGTTGAGCGCACTGGTGCTGGCCGAATGTGTGGAGGGGGAGGGACGTTTTTTGAACGATATTGCCAATGGCCTATGGACGATCTGTGAGGAGACCTACTGGGGGGTGCCCGCACACCTGAATATACAAAGGGCAGGATTCGGGCTGCCTGATGTTGAAGAGCCAACGGTGGATTTATTTGCTGCCGAAACCTCTCATCTGCTGAGCTGGACATATTATCTGCTCAACTACAAACTGGACGATGTCTCACCCCTCTTGCGGGAACGCATCGACTATGAAGTACACCGCCGAATCTTAAAACCCTGTCTCGAGCGTAATGATTTTTGGTGGATGGGCTTTGGCCCCGATCCGTTTATCAATAACTGGAATCCCTGGTGTAACTCCAACTGGTTGACCAGTGTACTTTTGCTGGAAAGAGACGAGCAGAAACGCTTTGCCGCTGTAGACAAGATTTTGGCCAGTCTCGATCGCTTTATTGCATCCTATCCGAAGGATGGCGGTTGTGATGAAGGTCCCGGTTACTGGAAACGAGCGGCAGCCTCTCTGTTTGATTGTTTGGAGCTTTTGCATTCCGCCACTCAGGGGGCAATCGATCTATACGACGAGCCCCTGATTCGCAACATGGGAAAATATATTTACCGGGCTCATATTGATGGTCCCTATTTTATCAATTTTGCGGATGCATCTGCAAAGATTAATATTCCGGCTGAACTGGTATTTCGCTATGGCGAGCGCATCGGGGATAAGGCGATGATGCAATTTGGCTCCTATTTTGCACAGCGGCAGGGCAACAGTGTCTACGAATCCCGCAGTATCGGCCGCATTTTGTATGCAATTTTTAATCGCCGGCTTTTTACGCTCGAAAATCCGCAGCCTCCCTATGTACGCGACGTTTGGCTTCCCGGCAATGAAGTGATGGCTGCCCGGTCGAAGGCAGGTAGTGCAAAAGGATTTTATCTCGCTGCCCAGGGGGGACACAATGCGGAAAGCCACAATCATAACGACGTCGGTAATTTTATCGTTTATTACGATGGTTTGCCACTCATGATCGATGTCGGGGTGGAAACGTATACCGCCAAAACATTCAGTCCGCAGCGTTATGAAATCTGGACGATGCAGTCCGCCTTTCACAACTTGCCGACGATAAATCATTTCATGCAAAAGGATGGCCGGAGCTATAGAGCTTGTGATATCAATCGGACCGTTGATGAACGCTTTGCGCAGTTGACGATGGACATCTCCTCTGCCTGGGTTGAGGATGCCGGTATAATTGAATGGAAACGAAATATCCGTCTCGACCGCATCAGCGGCATACAAATCACCGATGATTACGAATTGTCTGCGGCAGGATCGATCGTTTTCAATTTTATATTGCCCAACAAACCACAACAGGCAACCAGGGGGCGGGTGGCATTACAACTGGCGGCAAATGAAAAGCAGCTTTTCTTGCATTATGACGCCCAGAGCCTGAATCCAACTATTGAACCTATTGAAATTACGGATTCCAATTTGATGTCGAACTGGGGCGATCAAATCTACCGGTTACGACTGCTTGTCGATAATCCCCGGCAAAAAGACCGGTTCAAGTTTACGATTGGACCCCATGGGTTAAATAAAGAGTAGAGAACCACTTTCCATAGTCGAAGAGATCAAAAAAAAGAGGTAAAATGTTTCCGGCAAGAGCTTGTAACTTATGGATGTTATTGCTGGTTTTTTGGTTCTTCCGAATAATGAGTACTTTTTTAACCGCTGAGAAAACGCCAA
>CAZSOP010000475.1:0-3556 GCA_964608385.1 uncultured Cytophagia bacterium | reverse complement strand
GCGTTCTTGGCGAGCTTGGCGGTTTTGGGTACGCATTAACCGGATGAGCCAGATTTATGAACAATAAACAGGCGAACCATCTCATCAAACGGGAATATCGAAAAGGATATGAAATTCCGGATGTCATCTAAAGATGTTCGTAAAAAAAAAGGAGAAGTAAAATGGACATTGGCAGACGGTCATTTATCAAAAGAGCTTTTCTTTCTGCATCCGCAGCTGCCGCTGCGCCTGTATTGATAAACGCCACGGCTTCTGAGGAAAAACAGAATGTCCTATTCATCGCCATAGACGATCTCAACGACTGGATCGGTTGTCTGGGCGGCCATCCTCAGGCAATCACACCCAATATTGACCGGCTTGCGCAGCAGGGCATGCTCTTTACCAACGCTCATTGTGCCGTCCCCATTTGCGGTCCTTCACGGGGTTGCGTCTTTACCGGCCGGCAGCCCTGGAATAGCGATATTTTTACCAATGACAATACCGCGCTTGAACAAATCGGGCGCGCGTTTCCCACGCTGATGCAAACGCTGATCCAATCCGGCTATAATGTCTATGGCGCCGGTAAATTGCTGCATGGCAGCATGAAGCGTTATCCTGAATATCTCTTTACAGAGTTTGGCCCGCCTTATCAAAAATGGCTGCCCTTTACCGAAGAAGAGACATTGTATACGGATGAAGAGTATAATAGTCCGGTCGACAAATCCCTTCTCACACATGAGGTCAATCGCGGACCGAGCAGGCTCAATGTCACCTTTCCGCTCAACACCATGCCACGTGAAAGACGATTTGGCAGCAGACAAATCGATTCCTTTGACTGGGGTGGACTGCCGGTTGCGGACAGCGAGATGGGAGATTATATTACCAGCGACTGGTGTATTCAGCAATTGAAACAACCTCAAGACAAACCCTTTTTTCTCGGCGTCGGTATCTACCGCCCGCATATTCCGTTATTCGTGCCACAGAAATATTATGATATGTATCCCCCTGATAGTGTCCAGTTGCCAAAGGTAGTGGAAGATGATCTGGCCGACCTTTCGCCTGTAGCCAGAGATCTCGCTCTGAAGGCCTATACGGCCGGATCGCACCAAAATGTGGTTGAGCACGGTCAGTGGCGCGAAGCGGTCTCCTGTTACCTCGCCTCGATTACCTTTATCGACGCCCAGATCGGCCGGGTGCTCGCGGCTCTGGAGAAAAGTCCTTACCGCGATAATACATCGATTATCCTGTGGAGCGACCACGGCTGGCATCTCGGTGAAAAAGAACACTGGGGTAAATTTAGCGGCTGGGAAGAATCTACCCGCGTGCCTCTGATCATTGTTCCTGCCAAAAATAAAGCGGATCAATACGTCACCGGTAAAAGATGCTCCAAGCCGGTCAGCCTCATCGATCTCTATCCGACCGTACTAGACTTGACCGGCCGGCGGGCAAATCATCCGCTCGACGGCTCAAGTCTGCTGCCCTTGCTTAAAAACCCGAATGCACATTTTTCCGATCATATTATCACCACCTTTGGACGTGGAAATCATTCGATACGAACGAAACGATGGCGCTATATACATTATTATGATGGCTCGGACGAATTGTATGATTTGGAACAGGACCCGAACGAGTTTACCAATCTCGCTAATGATGCAAAATTTGATTCCATCAAAAATTCCCTCGCCCAAAAATTACCCGATTATGCTGATGTACGACATTTTGTCAGCATGGGAACGTGGAAGGCGGTCTTGCGCCATGATGACAACAAAACCGAGCTTTTTCATTTTAAGGACAATAAAGCCGTACCGGAAAAGGAAAATGTTGCCGCTGCGCATCCCGAAATCATCAGGGTGATGGATGATTATATTCAAAAGAACAATATCAGTGAGAAATATCTGTCGATTCCCGATGAATGGTTTAATAAAAATAGACCTTAAAGCACTTGGCGTGAGAATTATCAGCGACTGTTTCTATTTTGGACAAGAGTGACCTTAAAGTAAAATTGAATTTTAAAAGAACATCATAATTGCATAAATTTAATCAGGAGGACATAACATGAATCCACTCGACCGTCGTGAGTTTGTCTCGATATCTTCAAAGGGCCTGGCAGCCACGGCTTTTGCCGGGCTGCTTGCAAACTGCGCCACCCGAAACAACAAAACCAATATCTTGATCTATCTGGCCGACGACCAGTATATAGAGAGCGTCGGCTGTTATGGCGCCGATCCGAGCCATACGCCCAACATCGATAAACTGGCAGAGGAAGGGGTTCGTTTTACCAACAGTTTTACCCCCTCTTCGGTTTGTACGCCGAACCGGGGATGCCTGCTCTCCGGTATGTACCCGATTCGCAACGGTGCGCATGCCAATCATTCGGGCTTTAAAGACGGGGTGAAATCACTGCCCAACTACATGAAAGCGCTGGACTACCGCGCCTGTATCGTCGGCAAAGACGGCATTCAAAAACCCAGCGATCTCTACGAGTGGGAATTTCGTATCGATAAATCGGAAGAAACCGTTCCGGGTGCACCACCGCCTAAATATGAATGGCATGACTCGTCACGTCATAAAAAAACCCGCTTTGATGAAGTGGAGGCACTCATCGGTTCGGACGATTCCCGTCCCTTTTGTATCTTCCACGCCGCTTCTCTGCCGCATGATCCGGCCTTGCAGGAACTGCCGAACGGGCTCAGTGGCTATGATGCCTCCAACTGGTATATGGATTATGAACTGGGACAATATTTAAAGCTCTTTGAAAAGTACAGCATGACGGAAAATACCATTGTCATCTATGCCAACGACAATGAAGCGCAAAAGCCCCGGACCAAGAATACGCTTTATGATACGGGCTTGAATATTCCCATGGTGATACGCTGGCCCGGAAAAATTAAAGCCGGTTCGGTAAACAATGCGCTGGTATCGACGTTGGATATTCTGCCGACGCTGTTTGAAATCAGCGGGAACGAACCGCCCGAAACCCTGGATGGCAAATCCATGCTCAAAATGCTCAAAACCGATGAGTACAAATTGCACGACGAGCTCTATTTCAGCTATACCGGAGTCAGTGTCGGCAATGCCGACTGGAAACGGGTGAAAACCCCATATCCCATTCGCGCCGTGCGCACGGAAAAATACAAATACATTCGCAATCTCAATCATGAAATCCCGCATCCGAAACAGGACTGGATCAATCCGTATGAAGAGCTCTATGATATACAAAAAGATCCGTTTGAAATGAACAACCTGGCGGACCAGGAAGAGATGCAACCCATTAAAAACGAGCTGAGCAAAAAAATAGATCACTGGATGCAGGAGATCGGCGATCAGGGTATACGCGAAGAGATCATTGCCCTGGAAAAGTATCCGCCCAGATGGGTGGACAAGGAAAAATATCTAAGCCAAAAAGGAGGACTAGACATCGGGTAAAATGTGTCATATGAGAAACAAGGAGAGGGTACAGAGAGAAAAATCAATTTAAATAGAGCGATTTTTTATTTCCATCGCTTCAAACAGATTGCCGTTAAAGGTTCTTCCGAATAATGAGTACTTTTTTAACCGCTGAGAAAACGCCAAGAAA
>CAZSOP010000474.1:0-3561 GCA_964608385.1 uncultured Cytophagia bacterium | reverse complement strand
ACAGACCCTCTATGCCTGGAATCCCACCGGGGATCTAAAGTTTCATATTCCATGGCGCTATGGCGTTTTGCGTTTTGAATAATCCCGATAGGAACTCTTGCTCTGCATATAACCTGACGTTGCGTTGATACTGCTTACCGCGGGTTTTATTCAAATTCTCTACTGTCCCTTCAAGTCAACACCTTGTGGTGCCTTTATGTAACAATTTTAAGGCAAAGGCATTATCGTTGCAATACTCCTTCCGAGAACAACCCCCTATTTCCTCTTTAAGTATATATAAAACAAAACCTCTATCTTTTGCGGCCGAGTTGTCTCTTGTTTGTTGGGCGGTTGGTACAATTTTTGGACTATTGTAAAAAAATGGTTACATACAACAAGCTATAGAAGAGGCTGGATATGAAACCGGGGAAAATTTTACTTTGTATATTTATTCTGATATTATCGGGCTCTGCTCTTTATGCACAGATAGAGTTGAATGAAAACAGCAAGCAAAAGATCAGAAATCTGGCTGAAGAGCTCGAGGAGAAATTACGGGAGCAAAAAACTAAAGCATTACAACAAGCTCAGGCAAAGGGCTATGTGGTGCGTGCGCTTATGCGTTCCGGTAAATTGGTCGAGTTAATGCAAGTCATGGATGGTTTTCCCCTCTATTATACAACCGACAATCTAATCGCAGCGCAGACCGTTTCTACGGATCTGGTTTGGAACCAGGGATATACGGGCTCCGGAATGCTCATCGGTGAATGGGACGGAGGAGATGTTCGCAGCAGTCATCAGGAGATGGTCGGTCGGGTTGTGGACGGAGACGGTGTAACCTCTCTGGTACCGCACGCAACCATGGTGGCAGGGGTGCTCATCGCCGAAGGCGTAAATTCGAATGCGAGGGGGATGGCTTCGGCGGCAACGCTTCATGCCTATGACTGGAATCAGGATAAGGCGGAGATGGCTACGGCAGCGGCGGATGACGGATTGATGTTGTCCAACCATTCGTATGGATTGATCACCGGCTGGAGTTATGGCGATTATCTGGGATTGGGCGAAGCAAACTGGCATTGGTTCGGTGACGTGGATGTGGATGTCAATGAATCGGTTTATTTCGGCTGGTACGGTGGAGAGGCCGAAACGATCGATGATCTTGCCTTCACAGCTCCATATTATCTCATGGTTTATGCCGCCGGCAATGACCGTGGAGAGGGTCCGTCGGGCGCGGTTGACCATTACGCCTGGAGCAGCAGCCTGGGAAGCTGGGTTTGGTTTGAATCCGTATCCCGGCCCGTAGACGGCGCATATGATTGTTTGAGCGCTGCGGGTGTGGCGAAAAACAATTTGGTCGTAGGCGCTGTTGACGATATCCCGGGAGGATATACCCAGGTCAGCGATGTTGTTATGACGAGTTTTAGCTGTTGGGGGCCGGTCGATGATGGCCGAATTAAACCCGATCTGGTCGGTAACGGTGTTGAGCTATGGACACCTCATTCCAATACGGATGCCTCTTATGCTCTGAGCAGCGGAACGTCGTTTGCCGCTCCCAATGTCACCGGATCGTTGACGCTTTTGCAGGAGTATTATCACTCGAGTCATAATCCCGATTGGATGAAATCCTCAACCTTGAAAGCATTGGCTATACATACCGCAGATGAAGCCGGCGCAAATAGCGGGCCTGATTATCAATTCGGCTGGGGTTTGCTCAACACCAAATCGGCTTATGACCATATCCAAAAAGATATATCTCAGGATCACCATATACAGGAACATAGTCTTAACGACGGGGAGAGCATTTCTCTTAGTTACTATGCCCCGGGCAATGAGGATATCAGGGTGACAATGGTATGGACGGATCCTGCTGCAACACCGGTTGATCCCCTCCAGCTCGACAATCCATCTCCGGTACTGATTAACGACCTGGACATTAGGCTGCAAAATGGAGCCACTCAATATATGCCCTGGATTCTGGACAAGGACAATCCGGCAAGTGCGGCGACGACAGGGGATAATGCTATCGATAATGTCGAGCAGGTTTTTATTTCCAATCCTGATCCGGGGGTCTATACCCTTCAAATCACCCACAAGGGCACGCTTGTGAATGGCAGCCAGGATTTTTCACTGGTATTGTCTGGTTTGTATGATGCTGACTTTGGAGATGCTCCGGATTCACCCTATCCGACATTGTTGTCCAACAACGGCGCCTGTCATCAACTCGACAATCAGACCTATTTGGGATCACATGTTGATGCAGAACTCGATGCTTCACCGGACGCCCATAGCCTGGGAGATGACAGGGCAGGAACATCCGATGACGAGGATGGCATTGTCTTCGATTCTGCGTTGGTACCCGGCACAACGGCAACTATAACCGTAACAGCCTCGGTGGCGGGGAAATTGAATGCCTGGATCGATTTTGATCTCAATGGAGTATGGGATGGCGACGAACAGATTTTTACCGATGAGGATCTGGTTAGCGGGGCCAACACAAAAACGTTTACCGTTCCGGCAGATGCTGCTCTGGATATTACCTTTGCAAGGTTCCGTTTCAATCTCAATGGCGGACTTTTGACGACAGGTAATGCATCTGAAGGGGAAGTGGAAGATTACCAGGTCAGCATTCAGAGTGGCGGTGAACCGGATTTTGATTTGGACGGAATACCCAATACCGCGGAAGGGGAAAGCGATCGTGATAACGATGGCGTTCCCAACAATCTGGATTACGATCCCACCGGATATTTTTATGATCAATCCAGCGGTGAAATTATCGCCGGCGGACAAATTACGGTTGATCCGTCTTCACCAGTGACCATCGTGGAAGATGGATCCGAAGGATTTTATCAATTCTATACCGATGGTACCCCGGGAACCTATACGCTGCAGATCATTCCTCCTCCCGACTATGAGCTCAGTACATCCTGTTTAGCTTCAACAGGCTCGTTTGATCCGACCGGATTATCCAACCCGGTGGTTTTGGGAGCCGGAGAAAACGATGACACAGGATTTATTGGCGATTACGATTGCGCCGACAACACCTATTATTTTTCTTTTGACCTGGCCGCAGGAGATCCGGTAATTATCAACAACAATATTGCGTTAAACTACCTGATTCCTATAGAACTTTCTTCATTTACAGCAGAGTGCGTCAATGGGGCTGTTGAATTGCAATGGATCACGCAGAGCGAAACGGAAAACATGGGATTTTATTTGTTTCGGGCCGAATCGCAAAGCGGAAATTATCAACGCATCACATCGACTTTAACACCCGGCCAGGGCAATAGTCAAAGCGTAAACCGTTATGAATATACGGATCAAAACGTTAAGAACGGTCAAACATATTATTATCAGCTTGCGGATATTGATTTTCATGGCCGCATGACCAAACATAAAGCTGTCTATGTTACTGTTAAGCAACCGGAGGGCTTTTTGTTGCGGCAAAATTATCCCAATCCCTTTAATCCTGAAACCGTGATTGAATATAGCTTGTCCGGCTCCGGTGATTGTGACCTGATCATATATAATATAAAGGGACAGGTGGTTAGAACGTTGGTGTCCGAATATCAACAGGCTGGATCTTAT
>CAZSOP010000473.1:0-3565 GCA_964608385.1 uncultured Cytophagia bacterium | reverse complement strand
TATGAAAACAAAAATGTTCCTTATCATATTTTCACAGTGTTTGACCCTTGCCTATGCAGAACTCCCCAAAGCTTCCGACTATTTTCCGCTTCAAATTGGCAATAAATGGCAATACCGACAAACATATTCATCCGGACAATTTACGGGTTCGCCAGACAGATTTGTTGAGATTGTAAGTGATTCCTTGATTGGGGATACTCTTCTCGTATATATATCGAAAGGGACATCCCTGCAAAGCCCCGATTCAACAAAATTTAGCTATGGTTATTATCATTACAATGAGGATTCTACCATTATGTATGAAAATTGGCCCCGGGAACCTACCCGGTTTCCAGGCCTGCCATGGCTCGATACAGGTCATGGAATAGGCCACAGATGGCGTTTTCGATGGGGAGATGGGTTTTATACATTTGCAGTTACGGATACTGGAAGTGCTGAAATATTTGACCGGGACATGTCCTGGCTCGATGTATATTCTGTTGATCCACGATACGACTCTTTGGTTGTTACTACCGAACATGCTCGTTTTGTGAAAGGGTTAGGACCTGTAAAATGGGGTCTTGATACACTTGTCTATGCCCAAATAAACGGGGTCGAATATGGAACAAGAGTAAACGTGGATAATAACCCTCAGGCCATGGAACAAAATCCGGATGGTTTTGAGCTGCAGGTCTACCCGAATCCATTCAATGAAAGCACCACAATCCATTTTAACAGAATATCCTCTCAGCATATTCAAATTCAAATCTATGATATGTTGGGCAGGTCTGTTCGGACCATCCCCGTCTCTTCCGGCCTTGTCGGGCCAGTCTCCGTTCGTTGGGACGGTAAAGACGATCAAGGCAATGTTTTGGCAAGCGGCCTGTATTGGGTCATGGTTAAACAAAAAAACCAATTCGAGTCTCAAAAGATTCTGTACTTGAAATAACAGGGGAGGAAACGACCATGAACAAAATAGGGTTTATAGCAATTTGGGTTCTCTGTCTATCAACCACAAACACCCGCTCCCAAACGCCTGACGCTTCAGACTATTTCCCGCTTCAGGTTGGCAATACGTGGATTTTTGACCTTTATGAATTCCCGGATATATTTGTTCTACGGGATACGATTTCCATCATCGATTCGATGGTATTGGACGATAAAACATATTTCCTGTTTGACAAATATTTTACCATTGAGGGGCTGGAGGATTCTGTTTATTTAAGATCGGAGAATGATAAAGTATTTCGTTACCAAAACGGACGAGAGGAATTGTGGTTTGATTTTTCGGCGAATGAGGGAGATGATTGGTCGATAAAAATGCGAACCGCTTGGGAAGATACTTTGGTTCAAGTTTCTGTTTCATTGGATAAAAAACAATATACTCGCACTATAAACAATCGAATCCTGACAAATCTTTTTTATTTTTTCTTTGATTATGCTGTGGATTGGGGATGGTCCTACACATTAGCCCCTGAACTTGGCTGTGTGGGTTGTGGTCGGGCTGCGATTGCACCGCGTTGGTTCACCTTTTCAAGCGGTACGATCAATGGCATTCACTATCCCGATTTAACGACCTCGGTCGAATCTTACATTCGATCGGCAAAGGAGAAAGTCAGTCTTTCGGTTTATCCAAATCCATTCAATTCTGCAACCAGGATCATTATTAACCCTTCTGAAACACCGAATATTGGCATGCAGATAATTTATATCTATGATATTACAGGACGGATCGTCAAAACATTTTCCTTATCTCCAGAGACTAGACAGCTCATCTGGAATGGGGAGAACACCCAGGGGACGATCGTGCCATCGGGGGTCTATTTTGTTGTTTTTACCAGTGACAATTTCCAAATCAGTGAAAAAATTGTTTTTGTACGATAGCTAAAAGTATAGGGGAGTGAAATTATGAATACTTTGAAATTATCGACTTTGTTGCTTGTTTCGATGCTTTGCAATATGGCTATTGCCCATTTCAGTCATATAAAAAATTATCACGGCTACGAATTAAATGACTCTGTAGGGGCTCTCGCTAATCTACAAACAGCCCGAAATGAGGCCTTTATGTATTTGACCTCTCATGAAAACAAATTCGATATTAAAACATCAAAATTAAAGTTAAAAACAAGTTATATTAGCTGTGGAAATTACTATTTGATATACGAACAATATCATTCCGGTGTACGAGTTCACTCAGGAAAAGTTGGGATAAAAATCAATGCCAACGGCACGATTAGAAAAATTGGTGTACGATTTTACAAAAATATTCCCCATACATTTCCTTCAAATATTTCAAGTGATAATTCCATAACCTACGCAGAAAATATCTTTAAAGACTTTAATAGTGAATCCGTCAAATGTGAATCCGTTACACAGATAATATATCCAGTCGACAAGAAAGCGAAATACATTTTAGCCTGGAGAGTCGAATTATCGAATTTGCGACAAACCAGAGGCGAGGTGTTCTACATAAGTGCTGTAGATGGCTCTCTTCTTGATAGAGAAGTAACAATCCGAAATTCCATAAATGGAACGGTTGAAGGTGATATTTGGACGGAAAATTATTTTGATACCTGGAATAACAGACAAGTGCAATCGACTGTTGAGGAACCTTTTGAGCATTTGACGGTGGACCTGGATGGCACTGCTTATTCGGATGAAACGGATCATGATGGAGATTGGGCGATTTCGCAAGGAGATCCCAATGATTATATCCGTGCTACCTTATCCGGGCCTTTTGTCACCATACATCATTCCGGTGGAAGTGAAGATGAACATTATAGTAATAGTGCCTATACCTGGACATGGGATGATATGTCGAATCATTGTGATGAATATAATGTTTTTTATCATGTCAACTTGATACACGATTATTTCCTGGATAACTTTGGTTACGAATGGGATTATGGAGGTGATACGGCTATTGATGCATATGTTTACGTAAATAATACAATTGCAGCTTATTATCCATTCTCTAGAAGCATACGATTCGGCATAGCTGTAGCCTCTGGCGATCCTTCACAACGATATTATGCTCGTACGAGCGATGTAATCTACCATGAATATACCCATGCTGTTAAGCATGATATTGATGTAAATGATAATGCTAATATCGATGAGGGATTCAGTGAATAATATAGGAATTCTCGTAACCGGCAGTACCGCGCAACCGGAAATCCGCAATAGCTATCTGTACGATATAGATTATGATGCCCTCTATGTAACCGGTGATGCAGATCCCAAAGTATTTAACAACAAACTCTATGCCGGGCAAGGCTTTGCCGTGCGCGTTTATGGAGCCGATGGATTATTCTGTGGAAATGAATTCAGAACCCAAACCACCAATTCGGGCGTCGGCATATATGGCTCGACATCGAGTCCTGAATTCAATGAAGATTATTTCCAGGGAAATCTTTGGGATATGAGGTATATTGCCGGTTCAAATGCCGTCTATATCAGCGCCGGTCAACCGGATTTTGGTGATTACCCCATCCATCGGGGAGCCAATGATTTCATGTATCTTTCTTATATCGGCGATGATGATTATTATATCCATAACAATTCAGGAAATTTGGTTCTGGCAGAG
>CAZSOP010000472.1:0-3567 GCA_964608385.1 uncultured Cytophagia bacterium | reverse complement strand
TCAGCGTTCTTGGCGAGCTTGGCGGTTTTGGGTACGCATTAACCGGATGATCCCATTATTTTATTGTAAACCTCTGATTTTTTTATTATTTTTTTACTTGAGGGCCAATTGCAACCAGACTTGAATCAGAATTATTTTTCACCACTTTGGCAGAAAGAGCAACCTTCCTTCATCTTTTGCGACCCGGCTGCTATATTTTTCGGGTCAGTATCAGAATCTGATAAAAACGGTTTCCTAATGAACTTGTGGAGTAGAACATGAAAAGACTATTTTTAATCGCTTCCGCTTTCATCCTGATGGTATTCATTGTCTGGCAACTCGCGCCAAAATCACAACAATCCGAACCCGCGCCGCCGGTTTCAGAGGAAATCTCTGCAGCGGAAGCGGGCAACCACATGGTCGTCAGCATCGATCCGAAGACGAAAGAGATCAAACCCGACGTACCGATACCGCAGGAGCTGCGCCAGCAAATCCAGGAGATGGGACGCTTTACCACCAAGGGGTTGCGGGTCGAGACGCTGCCGGATGGCTCTAAAAGGCTGGACCTTGAGGGTCGTTTTCAAAATTATGCCGTAGCGGTCATCGACAGCAACCGTACTCATGTCACCTGTGTAACGGCGGAAGAGCTCGAACAAGCGGATGAGCGGGAGGCGCAGGATGAGTAGAAAATCAGCCTTTTTGCCCGTCGCCTTCATGCTCTTGTTTTTCGCATACGCGCTGATGGCGGCCGAATTTGTCATCGTCAACAACGACGCCGCGGGCGAAGGCTTGAACGATCCGACTGCGGTGGCACCGGTACCCGGCAACAGCGGCACAACCCTGGGCCAGCAACGCCTCATCGTGCTGCAGGCGGCGGCGGATGTGTGGGGAGAGATTCTGCACAGCGACGTGCAGATTCTGGTCAGAGCGAATTTTGATACGCTGCCGGGTGACGCCACCTCTGCGGTACTAGGCAGTGCAGGGGCTCTTGATTACTATGCAGATTTTCCTACAACACCGCGCTTAAATACCTGGTATCCCGTTGCTCTGACCAACAGCCTGGAAGGGTTTGACAAAAATGTCGGCAATGAAGACATTAGAGCCCGATTCAACAGCGCCGTCGACGGTGATGACATACTCGGCACGATACATTGGTACTATGGTCTCGACGGCAACCGCGGCAGTGATATCGATCTCTTTACCACAGTTCTGCACGAGCTGGCGCACGGCCTCGGCTTTCAGACCCTGGTCGATCTGCAGACCGGTGAGAAAGCTCTGGGAAAAGATGATTGTTTCATGGTTCATCTCGAGGATCACAGTCGCGGTGAAACCTGGCCGCAGATGACCAATACCCAGCGCGCCGCCTCGGCCACCGATACCGATGACCTGCACTGGGTCGGCAGTATCGTGTCTCCCCTTTACTATCTCTACAGCGACGGCATCGGCGCCGGCAATCACTTTGAAATGTACGCGCCGGATCCATTGCAACTGGGCTCATCGGTGGCGCACTGGGACAAGGACCTGACGCCGGATGAACTGATGGAGCCCTCATACACCGGATTCAAGGACAATCCCGGTCTGACGGTCGAGCTGATGCAGGATCTCGGCTGGCAACTTAATCCCAAATTGTCGATCCGGCTTTATCTCGAGGGCGCCTGGGACAGCGGTAACGGCAATATGCGCACCGACCTCTACCAGGGGGCTAATCTGCCGCTGACCTCGCCGTATGACGTAGATCCCGTCAGCGTTGCCAGCATACCGGATTCGGTTGTCGACTGGGTGCTGGTTGAGGTTCGTTCCACCCCGGCAGGAGCGGCGCTGGCGCAAAACAGCGCCTTTATCAGCAATAAGGGTTATATTACAGAGTCTGGTGAAGAGGGGGGCGTGATCCTCAACGTTGATACCGGTGATTACTATGTCGTGGTTCGCCATCGCAACCACGTCGACGTCATGAGCTCAAGTACGACCGCCCTTGCAGCCGGCAGCACGGCGTCTTGGGATTTTAGCGGCGCTGCGACACAGTTTTATGGTATAGACGGCGGTAAAGAGCTGCAAGGCGATGTCTGGGGTATGGCGGTCGGCGATATCAACAACGACGGATATGTGACCAGCATGGACTATAGCCAATGGTACAATGCCGATCATCTCAATCTGAGCGGTTACAGCGACAGCGACTGCAATCTCGACGGCAGTGTTGATACGGCAGATTATTTACTCTGGCAGGGCAATGCAGCGATGAACGCGCAAAGCCGGTTACCATAAACAGCACCGATTCGTGACTGAAATCACGAAGATTGTAAATAGAGTTATATAAATTACTTTTAAATAAATTTCCGCACTATCGCTTTTTTATACTATATATATAGTATAAAACGGTAAAAATATTCGTGTTTATGCCGATCCTGAAAGAAAAATCTTGATTGAATGGCAAAGAATTAATATAATAAAAAAATACCGTTTTACATCCTCAGGAGGGATTATGCGTTTGCACAAACTACCTGCCTTGCTAAGCATCTTTTGCCTGCTTTTGCTTGTGATCTCCATTTCACAGGCTGATGATACACAGTTTCGCCTCGTGGTTTCGCACAACGATGTTGCCGCAGGCGGAGAATTTCACATCGATTTGCAGATTAAAATCACCAGCGGCACGACGCCCCGGGTGCTCAATTCACTGACCGCGGATGTTTATTATCCGGAAGAGCTCTCCACCTACAGCAGCGATCCGGCGACCAGCTGGTTTTCAGCAGACGGCTACATCGCCTCGGTGAGCAAAGACTCTCTTTTTGAAACCTCGCCGGCGGACACCAGCCTCTTTTATCGCGTGCTGGTGACGGCAGACACCACGGACGGTGCAACCGTAGGCGATCCGTATGCCGGATTCTCGGTTACCGGAAGCTGGCAAAATCTGGTAACGCTGCGCTGGGACATTGATTCAGTTACCGATTATGATATTTATGTCGACAGTCCCACCGACGCAGCCGCCTATTTCGAGCAACTGGTCAGCAGCATTCAGGACACCGTCATCGACTGGAACAGCAACATCAAAAGCGGCGGCGATTTGAAAATCGCTTCCAAGGTTTATCTGGAAGGACCCTATGGCTCGGGCGTTATGAGCGACAGTCTCAGCTCTTACGGCTGGATTCCCGTGACCTCGCCCTATGTTGATCAACGACAGGTCGCAGCGGTACCGACGGATGTGGTTGACTGGGTTTTTCTGCAGATTCGCCAGGACCTGAACGGGCCGGACGTGGCCTCCAAGAGCGTCTTTCTTGAAAAGGACGGCGACCTGATCAATGACGACGGCAGTCAGGCCGAAGTGACGATGAAATCGATCAGCGGCGACGACAATTACTATATGATCATCCGTCACAAGAATCACCTGGCGGTGATGTCGAGCAGTGCACCGGCGCTGAACACTATTTCCTCCTCGCAATACAACTTTAGCAGCGGCCAGAGTCAGGCCTACAATTCCGGCGGCGACCCGCCGATGGCCGACCTCGGTTCCGGCATGTACGGTATGCGGGCCGGGGATTCGGATGGAGATCGGAAGAGCACACGTCTGAACTCCAGTCACGTGAAACGATCTCG
>CAZSOP010000471.1:0-3573 GCA_964608385.1 uncultured Cytophagia bacterium | reverse complement strand
CCCATAATATAGCGATGCACAAATTCATCGGCCAGTGGAGCAAATTTCGCAATACTTTAAAACTGGTTCTGTGTTCAAAATTGGGCTGAATGTAGAGTAAATCACCGATTTCTATATCACCGGATTGAAAGGTTCCGGTGGCATATTCCAAAACAACGTGCGCACCCGAGCCGACGCCGACCACCTTATTCGGCTGCACGTTTTCATAGACCTGAATGACACGCCCGTTTTTGTCCAGAAAGATTGCGCAGAGCCTCCTCGCGTGAGCTGCCGGTGCGGATATCCTGATTCACTCTTAACAATTCAAAAGAGAGATTTTCCGAGCGCAGCTCCATATCACTACCCACACGCTGTATCGCTGCATTCAGCCCCAGCCCGGCCTCCACTGAAATAACCAGCAGATCCAGCGCATAGGGAAGCCCGGAAGCGATTTCATCCTGTCGTTTTCGAATCTTTGAATTGAGGATGATATCAGGTATCATATAGCCGACAATACCGACCAGAAACGAAAGCATAATGACTTTGGGAACGGGTTGGTGACCGATATAGCCAAAATAGACAAAAACCATAAAAAGCATCAAACCGGTAACGATCCTCGAGCCGGTAAAGATATCTATTACATCTTTTTTGTGATAGCCTGCATAGATGAGTTTTTGTCTTACCTTGGAGATCGATTTTTCGTCCTTTTTGGATAGTTTTGAAAAATTAGAAAGAACTTTCTCGACCGTGGGATTCAGAGCTCCTTTTTCCGGTTGTTCGCTTTTTTTGCTTTGATCGCTCCTCTGGAAATTGGCAAGCGATTCCATTTCCTTCAATCGCCGGGCTGATGGATCATATCGCCGTCTTGCCAGAATCAGGAGAGCCAGCGTGATTATAAACACCGCAAAAAAGATAGTTCCCAGCAAAAAATACATAGTCCACCTATTCAAATTTTATATTCATTATTTTCCGAATAATCAAAAATCCAACCAGCTGTAAAAAAACAGCGATAACGATCAATAAATGGCCGAGTTTATCATTGAAAAGCGGATCCAGATAATCGGGATGCAGCGCCATGATGACAAGGACGAAGATGACCGGCAAGAGTCCGAGTATCCAGCCCGACATGCGCGCCTGGGCCGTATAGGTTTGTATTTGTCCGAGCAGCTTAAACCGTTCCCGAATGGTATGGCTGATTTTTTCCAAAATTTCAGTCAAATTGCCACCTGTCTCTTTTTGTAAAAGAATGGCGGTGACGAACAGTTTCAGATCCGGGCTTTCGATGCGTTCAGTCATATTGATGAGTACTTTACGCAATTGCAATCCGAGATTATAATAATAGAACCAGTAAGAGGTGTATAATTAACACTGACCGTCATCGCGTTTGACGAAATTTTTGATCATTGTTAATGCATTCATAAAGTGATTTTTTTCTAGGGCGAAGATAAAAAAGATGTGGTTTTAAGCGATAAGATAGGCGGCATCTGTGCAGATGCATCTTGCGCTCTGTAAAATAGAGTTCGGATCAACCGGCCGATTTGTATTGCGAATCAAAGGATTGCTGCTATTGAAACAATCCCGGCCCAAAAACGCAATTACTCGACCTCAAAAACTTGACCCATGCCCACATTTTCTTCTTTCTCGTCCCCACCAAATTCGTTTTGTTAACCCTCGTCCTGCAACTGCCCTCTATTTTAACCGACGCAAAATGCGTGGTTCTATCTGTCCCCCTGTGTGGTGTGAAGCAGTTCTTTCTGCTTTCCGTCGATTTATCTTGCAAATCCAATGCCAAAATTGAAATCCGTTTGATTTAAAAAATAAAGATTGTTTTTAATATAGTTACACCTCGTAACAATTTTATGACAGTATGCCTGAAAAAGTTATGTGTACCTCTCTGTACATCGGCTGTACCTCAGTGTACAAGTCCCTGCAGTTGAGCCGGCCGTCCCTAAAGGGACTCTGAATACATGGAGAGGCCAACGGATTGCTAAAAATATGGCGTCGCTAAGGCGAATCGGGTTATGGACGCTGTGTTGAGCTGCTCTATAATCTCAAAAAGCCGGTAGAGACACAAAGAAAGTAGAGAGGCCAGAAATCAAAGGTCAAAGGTCAGATGTATAAATTCGAATAAAAAGCGGCTATTTGGAACATTTAAACGCGAACTGCTGACAACCTCCTTTGCACCCTGGTGTCTCGTATGTTAAATTTGTATGCTTGGCGTGAGGTATCTCTTTAGAAAGGAATACTTTGTTATTCCCGCATTACCGGAAATTCGGCAATGCGCAGCCGGGTGCAGCCATAGGGAACCAGGGTAACCGCTTCGACGTATTGATGGGTATTTACCGGACTTTTCGGCGGAACGTCAGCAGAGTGATTTTTCATCGTCCACGCGGGAAGGCGCGCTGCTTTAGCGCGCAAGACAACCGGGGCGGGATCGAGCCAGGTGATCTGTGTTTGCGCAGAGGTGTCGTAAAGCCGCTCTCCCAAATCGGCAAAGGGATATCGACTTGGCGTATTTGTTTCGATGCGGATATTGTCTTGCGGTGATTCCGGATCGATTTGCAGGGCATAGTTCCACGCCGTCGTCGGATCGATATGCCAATCGACAGATCCTAAATAATCGATACTCGTAATGTGTTTGCCCTCGATCTCGATTTCTCGGTAATTTCTGCCGATGCGCAGGGCAAAATAAAGCGGTCCGCGCAGGATTGAAAGCGAACTGTTGAAACGACGCTCTGTGCGCAATGGCATCGGTAAGCTCAGGGTAATCTCATCTCCATCCTTCCAGCTCTGTTTTAACATGGCGATTTCTCCGGCTGCCGGTTGCAATGAAACGCTTTCTGCGGCAAGCCGGGCTCCGTTGCACCAGGTCGGAATGCGAAAATAAATTGGAAATGACACGGGTTTTTTAGTGTGAATTTTAAAATGAATCGAATCGGCAAAGGGATAATCGGTAATTTCTTCGATCATAACGGTTTTGCCGTCGCCGACGCGTGCGGTTACCTCGCAGGGACCATAAACGGCAGCAACCACTCCCTGGTCCTGAGTTGCCATCCACATATGCTGCACCAGCTTTGGCCAACCCTGATGCAGGTTGGCAAGGCAGCAGGGATAATTGGGCATCAAGCCATAGATATTCGACGTGGGGCCATTTGTGCTCCAGTCGCGTTCCGCTACCGATACCAGCACCTGATTGCTTTGCTGATCGTACTGGTGCGCCCAACCATCCGGCGTCATCGTTCCCGGAAGCGCATTGTAGGCCAGCAATTCCAGCCGGTCTCCGAAAGCGACATCGCCGAAAATTTCGAACAGCTTTTCCATCGAATACATCAGCTCAACCACGGCACACAGTTCGGTGCCCTGTGCCGGACTCTTTCCGGAAAGGTGCTCATCGCCGGAAAACCTACCCCCGACCTGGCCGTGATGGCGGTCGTAGGCATCTAATCCTTCATAAACGGCATCTTTAAAACGATCGTCTTTACTCTGCTGATACCACAAGCCCAAATATTTAATAGCCATGGCATTATTGACCACATGGGCCGTGAGCCCATCGGCTTTCCAGTTATGTGGAACGGTTCCACTTGCAACCGCCGC
>CAZSOP010000470.1:0-3578 GCA_964608385.1 uncultured Cytophagia bacterium | reverse complement strand
CAGCCCGATATCTTGTCCATTGTCTACTGGCATGATAGATAAAGATAAAAACCAGCATGAAAAAGATTGAAAATTGAAAAAACATAAAAGAGGGCGATAAAATCAAATCGAGCAGTGGAATCGTTTTAGCTAAATAGGTACAATCCGCCCAATAAGGCTCAAGAGTGGGTTTAATCCGGCTAAAAACGGCAAACAGTCCGGCAAAACAAAATCCGGTCGCCATGCCCACCACCGGCAGTGATTTCTTGTCCCCCTGGCCGGTCTGCCGGCTTTGTAAATAGCCGATGATCATTCCCAGGCCGCCGGCAATAAAGAGTATACCGATTGCGCCACCGACTATGGTCATAAATAATTGAGTCGAATAAGGTTGTGCAGTTACAAACATCGCCTCGATGCTGGGCCAGGAATTTAAAGTAACCAAAAGTCTGGCCGCTAATAGCACAGCTGCGAAAATCAAAAACGTCCTTACTGAAAACACTTTCCGGCTCCATCCCACAATGGACACTATAAAACCGACGATCAAGACGATGAAAAGAAGACCAACCGAACTCCACTCGATAATATCGAGTACGTTCATCTTGTTTCGTTCCTGGCGTTCCCATTCTTCGGGAACATAGACATAACGATAAGAATCCGTTACCTGGTCTCCGCTGATATCGACATCGATTCTTGCCTCTCCCCGTTCTAACGGATATCCTGTCGTATCGGCATAGGTAAAAAACCAGTCCATGCGATTTGGTAATTTGGAAGGCTCGGCGGTAACTTGTTTTAATATCGTCACATCGATGTTATATTTTTCTGTGATATACTGCTGCGCGATTGTTCGGGCTTTTTCTTCTGACAGAGATGCGCCTTCCCGTGCTTCCGGCAACTGATGAATAAATCGATAGAGCTTCCCGTTATTGCCGATGGAAAAAACATACTCCTCGGCGCGTTCGGCCACATCTCCTTCAAACGTCGCATAGCGCACTTTCCACAAAGGCGGAACGAGATAGTCCTCCATTAAATCGAGATAACTTTCTTCATTCCCTTCCTGCCAGACAAAGCGGTCATCCTGTCCCTTGGGCTGTAAAACATAGGACATCTCTTTCCATTGCTCCGGCAGCTCGATTCGTCGATCCTGCATTTCCTGGCGGGCAACCTCAAGGGCCTGGTCGCGATCCGTTTTTAGTGACGGCACAAAACTCTGAAAGGGTGTAAAAATCAACCACAAAATCAGGCCGACGAGTCCGGCCAGATAGACAAGCTGAATTCTGCGGTGCCCAAAAATCAAGCTCTCTTCCTCCGGCATTTTTTTATCGGATTTGGCTTCCGGAGGTTGCCAGGAATAGTTATAGCTGGCCTCCGTTAAGGTCAGCCATTTCTTTTTCCGCAGGCGCTGGTAGATAACCACCCACAGCGGTACCAGTGCCAAAACAATGACAATGAGTTTATCCATCCAGATATGTTCGGCACTGGAAACAAACAAGGGAATCGAAAAGAAAATAACGTCATAGACAAAATGGCTAATAATAACCGGCAGCAATCCAAAATAATAATAAATGAAAGCAAAAACAAGAAAGGGAATAAACATTTCTACGATACGGGCATAAGCGGGTTGTTGGGCATAGTTTGCGTGTGCCGCGCCGAAAATGACAGCTTGGAGAATAAAAGCAGCGACAATCCATATGCGTTTATAACCAAAGCGCTGCCCAAGCAGAACCGCACCGGCAATGGGAATGGCACGAAATAAACACTCTTCCCAAAACCCGGCGTGTAATGAAATTGCAATCGAAGACAGCCATGGAAAATAGGTAGCGAGTATGTCGGGCTCAAAAAGCGTGCTGGACGGAATCCACCAATTGAATGACTTGGCCACAATAAAGTAAAATACGATGACATAGAGCATTTTTATACTTGTCCACAAATATGCACCGGCAGTCCGGCCGAGGACCGGTGTGGAGGGTGCCGTGTCGGAAGACCAGAGGCGCCAAAATCGCAAGTGTTGGGGAAACGCTTTTCGGGTCAGGCTTTCCGCCGCGATAAACGTGGCCGAAAGCAAAAGGGCTTCAGCAAAAAAGAGGCCGATCCATTGCATGAGATTCTGTAGAAAAAAACCCGACGCTGATAATGCGGTATCATAAGACATCCACAACAAGGGCCAATTGTTGACGCTGACAAGAACCTGAAGAAACGCAATCGCGCTTCCCCATAGCAACGGCTTTTTCCACAATACCCAGCGTTTGCGGAGTAAGAAGAAAAGCCCCACAATGATGCCCCCGATGACGTACAGCACCACCATTGCCAGCGTCGCAGCCGTGGCAATGGTGGTATTATCCGAACGCATCTCTGCATAACGACGGGAAAACCCTTCCGGGATTTTTACAAAATGTCGCAAACCGGTCAAAGCATCTCCACCGACAACAAGCCTTAAACGATATTTTCCCTCACCAAGATCAGCATCCTGCCGCTCATAAACAAAGGTATGATCGACCCGGCCACCGATTCGCACGTCTTCTGTTTTTTCAACCAATTCATAAGGGGAAAAATCAATGTTCCATTCGGTTTTTGCTGTCCATTCTGCTATGGAAAGAGCGGAATCCGCTTGCAGGGCCGCACCCGGCCGGTCTTCAGGCAGTTTCACATAAAAACCGTAAAAATCGCCGCTGGGAGTGAATCGAAAATGGGTTTCCCTGGTTTCTCCTTCTTTAAAATGACGCACATGCCAGGTATAGGGTTGGTACAAATTATCTTCAATCATGTTGCGAAAGGCCTTCTTGCCCCCTGCTTCCAACTCGACAAAATTTTGCACAGAGGCATCGACAGTAAAAGACGCGGCTTTTCTGTATTGAGGAGAGCTGTGCTGCATCAACTTTTCCGCCCGTTCCAGAACTTCCTGGCGATTCATGGTCAGATCAATCGATACGATTGGAAACGCCTGAGGGAACAAGCGAAAAGCAAATAGGGCACAAATGACAGAGACAAGCGAAAAAACAATCCAAAACCATACTTTTTTAAACATTTCACTTCCCCTTATTCATAGAGTTTTTTTTACGGTTATATTGATATCATGCGATGGCCTGGAGACGGCTTTGCAGCCGGTATTCTATTAACCGGGCCACAATTGTGAATACTGGTGATGACGATTATTTGTCTTTCTCGTTAAAAACAAGGCGGCCAGGACAAACAACAGGTAGCGGCCGGGATGCATCAGCGACACGGTGTAGATAGAGGGATAAAAAATAAATTCCATCAGAGAAGCGGTCGCCCCAAAGATCAAAAAAAGCAAAAAACCATGGAAAATTCGTTTCCAGGCAACCCGGGACAATGTCGTGATCAGAGACTTTAACGGCCGTTTGTGTATGAATCGAATGGTGAGCCATATGGCCAAAAACAGCATGATAAAACTTATATTCAGACTGACGAAAGGGAAAAGGGGGTTTACCCTTTCGAAATGTTTGGTTTGCATATTGAAAAAAGTTGCCGGATCCTGATCCATCTGAACCCAAAGAAGGGGGACAAGGGTAAAAAGGCCACCCAAAACGAACCAGATCATCAAAATCAACAAAATACCAATCAGATAGGCCCACCAATGATTT